>NZ_JARVRG010000023.1:0-93495 GCF_030209795.1 Arthrobacter sp. efr-133-R2A-63
TGGCGGGTTGTGGGTGGACGCTCGCTCACGTATGGCGGGTTGTGGGTGGACGCTCCCTCACGTATGGCGGGTTGTGCGCGGACGCTCGCTCGGGTCTGGGGGTCCGCCTGGGGTTGGGCCGCAAGACCTGAGCGAGGGTTTGGGGATTGGGGCGGATATGTGAGCGGGGGTTTGCCGGTTTGGCTCCATATCCGAGCGGGGGTTTGGGGATTGGGGCGGATATGTGAGCGGGCGTCGTGAAGGGGGTCGTGGAGGGGGTGAGGGGGCGTAACACGAATGTGACGCTTGACACGTGTTAGGTGATGGATTTACGCTACCTAACACGTGTTAGGAAGGAATTGGACATGGCAGGAAGCAATGGGAAGCTGCGTGAGATCTCACGGAGGACAGCCCTTGGTGCCTTGGGTGCGGGAATTGTCGGAGCAACGGTGGCGTCGTGGCCGCGGTTGACCGGCATGGACATCCCGGGCCGCGGGGACAACAGCCTTAGCATCGCCATCTTGGGAACCGCGGCGGACGCAGCCGCCCGCCAGCGGGTCATCGATGCGTTCGCGAAAGTGCACCCGGAAATCAAGGTGAAGGTCCAGGCCATCCAGGCCGCGGACTGGAAGGACTTCTTCACCAAGATCCTCACGATGGTGGCAGCAGGAACGCCGCCGGATGTGGTCTACGTGGCCACCGAAGGTGCACAGCTCTTCGCCGAGAAGCTGGCGCACCCCTTGGACGAGTACCTTCGCCGCGATGCCGCGGACATGAAGGAGTACTTCGCGGACGTCCACCCGAGCCTCGTGGAGGCGTTCATGTACAAGGGCAGCCTGTTCCAGCTTCCCATCGACTGGAACGCCGCCAACATGTACTACAACACCTCGGCCCTGCAGCAAGCCGGCCTCGAACGTCCCGCGGACAACTGGACCCAGGGCGATTTCCGCAACAGCCTCGCGGCCATGCGCAAAGCGAGGCCCCAGGACTTCACCCCGTACTACTGGACCAACAGGCTCTTCGGCGGTGTGGTGCCCTGGCTCTATGCCAACGACACCAGCTTCCTCAAGGAATCCAAGTCCACCGGCGGCGAATGGCTCTGGGACAGCTTCTACGCCCAGGATCCGTCCCGCGGACTGCGCTCCGGCGGCTACCAGTGGCTTGAACCCAATGCCGATGACCCGCGGGTGTACGAATCGTTCGACTACCTCCGCGGCCTCGTCAAGGATGGCCTCGGTGTCCGACCGGAAGAAGGCGGCGGAAATTCACTCGTCGGACTGTTCGCCTCCAACAGGATCGGCATGACCCCGGCCGGCGGCTACTGGGTGGAAGGCCTCCACGAAGCCGGAATGAAGGAAGACGACTTCGACGTCCAGTTCTTCCCGCGCTGGCGCACCCAACGGCACCAATTCGGCACCGCCGGCTACGCCATCATGAAGACCGCCAAGGACAAGGACGCGGCTTGGGAATGGCTCAAGTTCGCCTCCAGCCTGGAAGCCATGCGATTGGTCTTCCCGACGCCGAACACCACCCCGGCGCGCCGCTCCATGGTCAACGAACAGCTGTACGCAGGCCGCGGACCCAAGCACTGGAAAGTCTTCTACGACACGCTCGACAAATTCCCCACCACAGGTCCCATCCCGGCACCGCCCCAGCAGGCCGCCGTCGAGACCGCCCTGATGAAAAACGTATCCCTGGCCGTCAGCGGTGATGAGAACCAGCTCAAGCAGGCCCTCGCCTCCATGCAACGCGACCTTGAGATCGCCTTGAGGAGGCAGGCATGAGCACGGCAACAACGGGCATGTCCACCAAGCGCCGCAACGGCGCGGGTTCCAAACGCCGGAACGGCGCCGCACCGGGGAGCGAAACAACCGGAAGGCAGCGTCAGCGCTGGCTGCCCTGGGCGTTCCTGGCTCCCACCATCCTGGGCATGGGGCTGTTCACGCTCGTGCCGATCGTCGCTTCCGTGGTCCTCGCCTTCTTCCGCTGGGACATCATTTCCGCGCCAAGCTTCGTCGGGTTCGACAACTTCGCCGAAGTGGTCCAGGACCCCACGGTGCGTGTCTCGTTCCTGAACACCATCATGTTCGTGGTGGTCGCCGTCGCGCTTCAGCTCGGCCTCGCACTAGCACTGGCGATCATGGTGCAGGAGAAGCTCCCGGCCTGGCTCCGCGTCTTCTTCCGCAGCGCCTTCTTCTTCCCGCTGATCCTGTCCGCGGCGTCGGTCTCCATCTTCATGCGCTACCTGTTCAATGAACAATTCGGCGTAGTCAACTGGCTCTTGTCCTTCGTCGGCATCCCCGCCGTCCCGTGGCTGACGACGCCGGCCGGTTCTTCCGCCGTCGTGATCCTCGTGTACGTGTGGCAGAACTTCGGGTTCTCGTTCCTGCTGTTCATCGGCGGCCTCGCGTCGATCCCGACCGAAACGTATGAGGCCGCGTCGATCGACGGCGCCACCGGCTGGCGCAAGCACCTCCATGTGACGCTGCCCCTCCTGAGCCCCACCACGCTAGTGGCATCCGTCATGGCGATCATCAACGCCCTGCAAGTGTTCGACCAGCCCTACGTCCTGACCCGCGGCGGCCCCGGCGACTCCACGCGCACTGCCGTGATGGTGATCTTCGAGTCCGCGTTCCAGCGCCTCGAATTCGGCCAGGCCTCGGCGATCGGCGTCATCCTCACGCTGATCATCATGGCCATCACCGCCGCCCAGTTCCGGCTCAGCAAACGATTCGTCTTCTACCAGTAAGGCCCGCCATGACTACAACCTCAACCCAGCGCGCCGCCGTCGAACGCTTGGCTCCCCAGCGGCCCGCGCCCCGCAAGAAGCGGAACTGGAGCATGGCGGGACGAATCGTTCTGCTCCTGATCGCGTCCGTCTTCATCCTCGGTCCGGTGCTGTGGACCCTGTCCACCTCGCTACGGCCACCGGCGGAATCGTTCCAGCTGCCGCCGTCGTTCCTTCCGCTCAACCCCGATTTCTCGTCCTATGACCAGGTCTTCAAACAGCTCAACATCATGCTTCTGGTCCTCAACAGCGCCCTCGTGACGGGACTGATCGCCGTCGGGCAAATGTTCACGGCGGCGCTGGCAGGCTACGCGTTCGCGAACCTCAAGTTCCGCGGCCGCGGGGCACTGTTCTCGATTGTGCTGGCCACCATGATGGTGCCGGCGCAGGTGACGATCGTTCCGGTCTTCATGCTGATCCGCGGCATCGGTCTGTCCGACACGCTCCTCGCGCTGATCCTTCCGGCGATCCCGACGGCGTTCGGCACTTTCCTGATGCGGCAATACTTCCTGGGGCTGCCAAGTGATTTGGGCGAGGCCGCGGCGATCGACGGCGCCTCGCCCTGGCGCACGTTCCGCTCCGTCTATGCGCCGCTCGCGATGCCGGGCATGGCGATCGTGGGCATCCTGGCCTTCAATTACCACTGGAACGAGTTCTTCCGCCCGCTCATCCTGACCATCTCCGAGCAGAACTTCACGCTCCCGCTGGGCTTGGTCTCGCTGCAGGGCAACCTCGGCACGGGCAGCATCTCCGTGGTGCTCGCAGGAGTGATCCTCTCCATGATTCCCGCCCTGGTGGTGTTCATGTTCGGCCAGCGCGCCTTGCGTGACGGACTCACCGCCGGCACCGGCAAATAGCCCTACTTCCCTGAAAGGACTTCGATGACGGACGTCATATCTTCCGCCCCTGCTCTAGCCGCGGCGGCCACCCACCCGGACCCCGCTTTCCCGCGCTTCCACCCCCGGCCGGCGCAAGGCTGGATCAACGACCCCAACGGCATCAGCTACATCAACGGCCGCTACCACGTGTTCTTCCAGTTCAACCCGGAATCGGCCCGGCACCACCGGATCCAGTGGGGCCACGTCAGCTCCCCGGACCTGGTTCATTGGGATGAGCACCCTGTCGCGCTGCGCCCGCAGGACGGCGGCCCGGATGAGTTCGGCTGCTGGACCGGTGTGGTGACAGACGACGGCGGTGTCCCCACCGCCGCGTACTCGGGCGTGCGGGGCGACGGCGGACACTCGCAAGTGGTGATTTCCCGAGGCTCCGCGGACTTGGTGACGTGGGAACAGGATGGTCACATCGCCGCTTCCATGCCGGACGACGGCCTGGTCACGGCCGTGCGCGACCCCTTCATCTTCCACGTCAACGGCAAGCGCTACGCCATGCAGGGCGCGGGGCTCGCCAATGGACATGCTGCTCTGCTGCTGTACACGGTGGAGGGCATGTCCAACTGGAAGTACCAGGGCATTTGGCTGACCACCGAGAACCCCGTGGCGGCTGCGCACACTCCGGCGGAGATCTGGGAGTGCCCGCAACTTGTCCAGGTGCCCTCGTCTTCCGGCGAGGCCGACACCTGGGTCATGATGTTCTCCCTCTGGCTCTCCGGGGACGACCACGAGCATGCCAACGGGGTGGGCCACCTGATCGGCTCCTTGGCTGAGGACCCGTCGACGGGACTGCCCGTGTTCGTCCCGCGTTCCGGCGGCAGGTCCGACCTTGGCCGGGACTTCTATGCTCCCCAGATTGTTCAGCTGGATTCTGCGTCAGGGTCCGGGGCGGCGCCGCGTGCCTTGCTGTGGGGATGGGCCAACGAAGGCCCCGGCCGTGGTGGCCGGCGTGGCCGTTCGCAAGCGGAGATCGACGCCGCGGGCTGGGCGGGCGTCTTAACCCACCCGCGCTTCCTCTCGGTTGAGGGCGGTGCGCTGGTGGTTGCTCCTGCGCCGGAGGTCGAGGCGTATCGGGGCACCCTGACTGCCGGCGGGGCGTCCGGGGTGGTTGACGTGCCGCCGTTTGCCGAGGCTGTTGTGACTGGCGGCCCCGGCGGCGGCGAGGTCCGGCTGGTCCTGGCCTCCGGCACGGAACGGCAGGTCGTGTTTGCGGGGTCTTTGTCCGAGGGCGAAGTACTGCGGATCTTCATAGATGCGTCCTTGGTGGAGGTGTATCGGACCGGTTCCGTGGCCACGACACTCCGCGCCTACCCAGCGACCGGGGAAACGTGGCGCCTTGAGCTTCCCGAAGGTGCGGTGGCGGACGTCTGGGAACTGAAGCTGCCGGCATAGGCGGCAGGCCGCCGTCGGGCACTCGACTTTTTGTCGGATCTAGAGGACCGGTACAGGCCCGGTCGACTCGCGAACCACCAAACGGCACGGAACCATGGTTTCCAGATGGCCGCTGCCGTCCGACGTCGACCGCTTGGCCGGATCCTCGATCTGCTCGAGCAACATGCTCATCGCGGCCGCACCCATTTCGCGCAGGGGGAGCGCCATGGTGGTGAGCGCCGGGACCATGGTGGCTGCGATGCGGAATTCGTCGTCATAACCAATGATCGAGAGGTCCCGCGGTACGTCGAGGCCCAGCCGCGCCGCGGCCAGGGCGACGCCGACGGCGAGCCGGTCGTTGGCGCACACGATCGCCGTCGGGCGCTGGGTGGCGGAGAGCAGTCCCATGGCGCCCTGGAAACCGTCGTTGATATCCCAACCGGCCATGAACACACGGTCTTCGCGGACGGGGATGCCGGCCCTGGCCATGGCTTCCCGATGCCCCACGATGCGCAACGGCACAGCCGGGGAGGTGGCGGCCCCGGCGAGGAAAGCGATATCGCGATGGCCCAGCTGCAGCAAGTGCTCGGTGGCTTCCCGACCGCCGGAAACCTCGTCCGGGATCACGTGGTGCAGCTGCGGGGCGGGGCTGCTGTCATAGCAATTGGCGAGCACGGAGGGGACGCGCAGCATGCCGTGGGGCACGTCGAGCGGCTTCAAACCGACCGTGACGTACATCAGCCCGTCCACTTGCCGGTCCAACAGGGTCTCGACGGCGCTCTCGTCACGGGAGGCGTCGCGCTCGGTGTCCATGACCACGGTGACAAAGCCGTGGGCGCGGGCAACGTCGTCGGCGCCACCGATGATGTTGCCGTCGAACGGGCTCACCACCACCTCGTCCGAAACGATCCCGATCACGCGGGTTCGTTGGTTCCGCAGGCTCAGGGCAATGGGGTTGGGGGAGTAGTTGAGGTCTGCGGCCGCCTGCCGGATCCGGTCCTGGCTTTCCTTGGCCACGTTGCCGTCCCCACGGCCGTTGAGCACCAGCGACACCGCACTCCGCGAGACACCCGCGCGTTTTGCGACGTCGAGTGCTGTGGCTTTGCGCTGCATGCGGGCTCCTCCGGCTGTGGTTCCGTTTCTTGCTGCATTCTACCTAACGCGTGTGAGGACATACCGCCCGTTTCCCAGCGCGGGAACGCTCGCTCACCTATATGGCCGTCCAGCCGATCGCTCGCTCACCCAGTGAGCGAGCGTCCGCCGAAAACGCCCCAAAAGTGAGCGAGCGTCTGAGGGTGCGGCCCACCCCGGGAACCGGCCCAGCCCGCCCCACGCTACAGTGAAACCATGCCTCCACTCCCCGCCCTCGACGAGCTCCTTGCCACCGCGAAGGTGGTCAGCCTGCCGATGCGGGTCAAGTTCCGGGGAATCACCGAGCGCGAGACCCTCGTGTTCCTCGGACCGGCCGGATGGGGCGAGTTTTGTCCGTTCCCGGAGTACGGCGACGCCGAGGCTTCCCGCTGGCTCGCCGCCGCCGTCGAAGCCGCATGGCAAGGTTTTCCGCCGCAGCTAAGGGACATCATTCCCGTCAACGCCACCGTCCCCGCCGTACCTGCCGCCCGGGTGCCCGAGGTCCTGGAACGCTTCGGCCGCGTGGACGCCGTCAAGGTCAAGGTCGCCGAGCGCGGGCAGGAACTGGCCGACGACGTCGCGCGCGTCACCGCGGTCCGGGAGGCCCTGCCGGACGCCGCGATCCGTGTGGACGCGAACGCAGGCTGGGACGTGCCGCAGGCGGTTGAGGCACTCGGGCGACTCTCCGCCGTCGGGCTCGAATACGCCGAACAGCCCGTGCCCCACATCGAGGGCCTCGCCGAAGTCCGTCGACGGCTAGCGCAGCAGGGAACGCCGGTGCTCATCGCCGCCGACGAATCCGTGCGGAAGGAAGACGATCCCCTCAAGGTTGCCCGCGCGGGCGCGGCCGACCTGATCGTGGTCAAGGTGGCGCCGCTTGGGGGAGTGCGGCGCGCGCTGGACATCGTGGCGCAAGCCGGGCTTCCCGCCGTCGTCAGCTCGGCGCTGGACACCTCGGTGGGGATCCGGGCGGGGCTCGCGCTCGCCGCCGCGCTGCCGGAGCTGCCGTTCGCGTGCGGGCTGGGGACCGTGCGGCTCTTCGCCTCGGACATTACCCAGGACCCCTTGGTGCCCGACGACGGCGCCATCCGCGTCCGCGAAGCCGTCCCCGACGAGGGGCTGCTGGAGCGGTACGCGGCTCCTGCTGAACGTCGCGACTGGTGGTTGGACCGGCTCCGTCGCGTGCACGCACTCCTTCGGGCATAGATTGCTGGGAAAAGTCTGGGAATTCACCGGAATTTTACCGGGGCGTCCTCTCGGATTCCGCTAGCGCTGTAAGGGTGGGGAAATCACTCAATCCCCGGAGGTATTTCCCATGTCTGAATCAACCAAGCGCAAGTTCGACTTGCTCCCGATGCTCGGCCATACGAAGGGCAAGCGCAGCCCGTGACGTGCGCCCTGAAGTGCGACAACGCTTGCTCGGGCGAGGTGTGCAACACGAGCTCCAACGCCTACTTCCGCGACATCGCTTCCGCAGCTGTGTCCCGCCGCGCCGCCCTGGGCTTCGGCGCCGTGGGCGCGCTCGCCGTCGTGCTGGGCGGCAACCTGCCTGGCAACGTTCCCGAAGGTACTGGCCTGTCCGCGGCGGCAAAGACGGGCTTCGACAAGGCCAAGCTCAAGTTCGCGCCGATCAAGCCTGTCGACTACACGGTTGACGCGTTCACCGTGCCGGATGGCTTCGCGTGGCAGCCGATCATCCGTTGGGGCGATCCGCTCTTTGCCGACTCGCCGGCCTTCGAGCTGAACGGCCAGACCGCGGCAGCGCAGGCCCGCCAGTTCGGCTACAACAACGACTACACGGACATCCTGCCCATCCCGGATTCCAAGGACCGCCGTGCCGTGCTCTTCACGAACCACGAGTACACCAACGAGAACATCATGTTCCCGGCCACTTTGGCGGCTGCGGAGGCGCGCGCGATCGGACGTGCCGCACACGGGCTCACGGTTGTTGAACTCGAGCGCAAGAACAAGAACAAGCCGTGGAGCTACGTCAAGGGCGCGCCGCTCAACCGCCGCTTCCTGACCGACACGACATATGAGCTCACCGGTCCCGCCGCGGGCACGGACCTCGTCAAGACCATCGACGATCCGTCCGGCCGGAAGATCAAGGGCACCCTGGGCAACTGCTCCGGCGGGACGACTCCCTGGGGCACCATCCTCTCCGGGGAGGAAAACTTCAACGGCTATTTCGTAGCTCCCGGTACCTCGGCGGCCGACAAGCGCTACGGCCTTAGTTCCAAGGCCACCGCCCGCAAGTGGGAACTGGATGAGCCGCGTTTCAACACCAACAACGCCGGTTACGCCAACGAGACCAACCGCTTTGGCTGGATCGTGGAAGTCGACCCGTTCGACCCCTCCTCCACACCGAAAAAGCACTCCGCGATGGGCCGCTTCAAGCACGAAGGCGCCAACGTGATCGTTGCCGCCTCCGGCCGTGTGGTGGCTTACATGGGCGACGACGAGCGCTTCGACTACCTCTACAAGTTCGTCTCCAAAGGCAAGTACATGGCCGGCGGCTCGGCCGCGGCCCGCCGGAACAACATGAACCTTCTCTCCGAAGGGGACCTCTACGTCGCCAAGTTCACGGGTGACTCTCCCGCAGCTGAGATCGACGGCACCGGAAAGCTGCCGTCCGACGGCGCGTTCGACGGTTCCGGCGAGTGGCTTCCCTTGGTGGTCGACGGCGCTTCCGCTGTTCCGGGCATGTCCGTCCCCGAGGTCCTGGTCTACACCCGCCTCGCCGCGGACAAGGTCGGCCCCACGAAGATGGACCGTTGCGAAGACGTCGAGCCGAACCTGGCCACCGGCAAGGTCTACGTGGTCTGCACGAACAACTCGGACCGCGGCAAGCCCGGCAAGGAAGGCGCCACCGAGGTCAACCCGCGCACCCTCAACCGGGACGGCCACATCGTGGAAATCACGGAAACCGGGGACCAGGCGTCCACGCGTTTCAACTGGACCCTGCTGATGGTTTGCGGAGATCCGGCCAAGAACTCCTCCACGTATTTCTCCGGTTTCCCAGCCGACAAGGTCTCGCCCATTTCCTGCCCGGACAACGTCGCTTTCGACTCGGCAGGCTACATGTGGATCGCCACTGACGGCGCGCCGTCGTCCATCGGGTATGCGGACGGGCTGTTCAAAGTCACCCTGGATGGCAGCGATCGCGGCAAGGTTGAGCAGTTCCTCGCCGTACCGCGCGACGCCGAGACCTGTGGGCCGATCGTGCACGACGACGAGCGGACTGTCTTCGTCGCCGTGCAGCACCCGGGCGAGGAAGGGACGTTCGAGGCCCCGCACTCCTTCTTCCCGGATTACGTGGGCGCCGGAGCCGCGCCGGCCGCCGGCCAGGTCCGCGCCCCGCGTCCGGCGATTGTGCAGGTGTTCCGCAAGGACGGCTAAGGGCTTCCCGTTCCCCCTTTTCCCAACGCCCGCTCACCTACGTGGGTCTTTCGCCTGACGCTCGCTCACTCTCTTCATGGGAGTGAGCGGGCGTTTCGGTTTGGGGCCCGATACGTGAGCGAGCGTTGGAGGGAGGCGCCGCTAATAGACTGGTGCGGTGACTTCGCAAGGCTCCCTGAGCTCCCTCGCCGCTGCCCGGATCGCCGTCAAGGCCCTGCTCGACGGCGGTGTGCGGCACGTGGTGGTCTCTCCCGGTTCGCGCTCGGCACCCATGGCGTACGCGCTGGCCGAGGCTGAAGCAGCCGGGAACGTCAGGCTCCTGGTGAGGATCGACGAACGCTCGGCCGGTTTCACGGCCCTCGGTTTGGCTCTGTCGACGGGAGCCCCGGCGGCCGTCCTGACCACCTCGGGCACCGCCGTCGGGAATCTGTTGCCCGCGGTCATGGAGGCCAACCACGCCGCCGTGCCGCTCGTGGTCCTTTCGGCCGATCGCCCCGCCGAGCTCCACGGAACCGGCGCCAACCAGACCACCATCCAACTGGACCTTTTCGGCGAACACGTTCGCTTCGCCGTCGACATCGCTGCGGGCAGCAACCCGCAGAGGGCCGTCGAGACTGCCATTTACGCGGCAACCGGCGCGCTTGAGGACACCCCTCCCGGGCCGGTGCAGCTCAACCTGGCGTTCCGCGAGCCGCTGGTTCCGGAACCGGGCGAGGCGCTTCCCCCCACCAAGGGCCACGGAGTCTTCCACTACGATTCCGGTCCCCAACCATTGAGCATGCCCCCCGCTCCCGCCGAGCTGGCCGAGCGGCGGACGGTGGTTTTGGCAGGGCACGACGCCGGACCGGTCGCCGAGGCGTTCGCCCGCGCCCACGGCCTTCCCCTGCTCGCCGAGCCCTCATCCAATGCGCGCTTCGGTCCCAACGCCGTCGGGCCGTACCGCCTCATGCTGGACAACTTCGGGCCCGGGTCGGCGATGCCGATCGAGCGGGTGGTGGTTTTCGGTCGGCCTACGCTGTCCAGGCCTGTCGCCGCCCTCCTGGCCCGGAACGACCTCCCCGCAGCCATGTACGAGCCCGTCCCGGTGGCCTGGTACGAGCACGGCCGGCGCAGCGAGGAACGCTTCGAGTCTTTGACTGAACTGGCAGGGTTCGCTGGCAGGGGCTCGGATGAGTGGCTCGACGCCTGGCTCCTGGCCGGTGCCGCGGCCCAACACGCGCTCGACGGCGTCCTCGAGGCCGAGCAGGCAGCCAACGGACCCGCCGTGGGAGCCACCGTCTGGAAACACGCCCGAGGGCAGTTGGTCCTGGGCTCCTCCAACGGTATCCGCGACGTCGACCTCGCCGGGCAGCCAAGCCCCGAACCGTTGGCCACAGTTTTTGCGAACCGCGGCCTGGCCGGCATCGACGGCACGATTTCAACGGCTACGGGAATCGCCCTCGGCGCGGGCCGCGAAACCACCCTCCTCCTGGGCGACATCACCTTCCTGCACGACGCCGGCGGCCTCCTCCTCGGAGCCGGAGAGCCAGCACCGGACCTGCGCATCGTGGTCCTCAACGACGCCGGCGGGGGCATCTTCGGCCTTCTTGAGCACGGCAAGGTGGAGGACGACGCCGGCTACGGCACCGCCGTCGAGCGCCTCTTCGGCACCCCGCACAGCGTGGACATGTCCGCGCTGGCCGCGGCATACGGCGTCGGGCACACTTCGGTGCGCACGACGGCGGAGCTCGCCGCCGTGCTTGCCTCGCCTTTGAAAGGGCGCAGCATCGTGGAAGTACGCACGGACCGTTCGGACCTGCGTCCGTTGCACGCGCGCATCAAGGTTGCGGTGGCTTCGGCTGTGTCCCAGTAGTTCCAATTCCTTGCGCTGCGCAAAATGCCCTGCGCAGCTGGAATTCCAGCCGCGCAGGGCATTTTGCGTATCGGGCGTCGCCAGAACCTACAGCACGCGGCTGAGGAACTCCTTGGTGCGGGCATGCTGGGGGTTGGCGATGATCTCGCGCGGGTCACCGGATTCCACCACCACACCTCCGTCCATGAAGGTCAGGCGGTCGCCGACCTCGCGGGCAAAGCCGATCTCGTGGGTCACCACGATCATGGTCATGCCGGACTTGGCCAGGTCCTTCATCACGTTAAGCACATCGCCCACGAGTTCGGGGTCAAGGGCGGAGGTGGGCTCGTCGAAGAGCATCAGCTCCGGTTCCATGGCCAGGGCCCGGGCAATCGCGACGCGTTGCTGCTGGCCGCCGGAGAGCTGTGCCGGGTAGTGGTTGGCCCGGTCGGCCAGGCCCACCCGATCCAACAATTCGAGGGCGGCCTTCTTGGCATCGCCCTTGTTCTTCCCCTTGACCTGCACGGGAGCTTCCATGACGTTGTACAACGCGGTCTTGTGCGGGAACAGGTTGAAGCGTTGGAAGACCATGCCGATTTCGCGGCGCTGCGCGGCGATTTCTTTGACCTTCAGGTCGTGGAGGCGGCCGTTGACTTCACGGTAGCCGATCAGCTGGTCGCCGACGGAGATGCGGCCGGCGCTGATGGTTTCCAACAGGTTCACGCAGCGGAGCATCGTGGACTTGCCGGAACCGGACGGGCCGATGACAACGGACACTTCGCCCTGGTTAACTGTCAGGTCGATGCCGCGAAGGACGTGGTGGGGACCGAAGTACTTGTGGAGGCCTTCGATCCGCACCAGCGGTTTCTGGGTGGTGATCGTCATTTTGCCTCCTCCTCGGGAAATTCCATCTTCAGGGACGGCTCTGCTTCGGCGCTCGGTGCCACTGCTGCGGCAGCCTTGGCAGCTGCGGGGTTGATGACGGCCGGGGCCAGGTTGGTGTCAACGCCCTTGCCGTAGTAGGCCTCGATGTAGTGCTGGCCGACCATGAGCACGCTGGTGACCAAGAGGTACCAGGCGGCGGCGATGATCAGCAGCGGGATGGGAAGGTAGATCCGGTTGGCCAGGGCGTTGGTCGCGAAGGTCAGGTCCAAGGTGAACGGGACGGCCAGGACCAAGGAAGTGGTCTTGAGCATGCCGATGGTTTCGTTGCCCGTCGGCGGGACGATGATGCGCATGGCCTGGGGCAGGATGATCCGCCACATGATCTTCCCCTTGCCCATTCCCAGGGCCTCGGCGGCTTCGGTCTGTCCCTTGTCCACGGACTTCAGGCCGGCCCGGAAGATCTCGGCCAGGTAGGCCGATTCATTAAGGCCAAGCCCTAGGATGGCCGGGATAAGGCCGTGGGTGGGGTCCGAAAGCACGTAGGTGACGAGTTGGGGGCCGAAGGGGATGCCGAGGGAGAGTGTGGGGTAGAGGACGGTGACGAGTCCCCAGAAGACAAGCTGGGTGTAGACAGGGGTGCCGCGGAAGAACCAGACCCATACCCAGGAGGTGTAGCGCAGGACGGGGTTGTCGGACTGGCGCATCACGGCCAGCAGGATGGCCAGGACAATCGCCAGAACCATTGCAGCGACGGTCAGAAGCAGGGTCCAGCCCACGCCCTGGACGACCTTGACGTCCAGGATGTAGGTCCCGACCACGTCCCAGCGGAAATTGGGGTTCGTGATCGCGCTCTGAATCATAAGGATCACGGCGCCAACTATGATGATCGCGCTGATCCAACGGCCAGGATGCCGGACCGGCACCGCATCGTTCAGCACGGGCGCGGCGTGGCCTGCTTGATGATGATCCATCTGTGCACCTGATTTGTTATCGGTGGCGGGAATACTCAAGACTTGACCGCCGGGTTGACCTCGGACTTGGTGATGGCGCCTTCGGCGTTGCCCCAGCCAGTGAGGATCTTGTTGTATGAACCGTCAGACATGAGCTTGGTCAGTGTCTTCTGGATGACATCGGCGAGGGCGGTGTCCGACTTGGCAACAGCGATGCCCTGGGGAGCGGCGTCGTACACGTCGCCGAGCTTCTCAAGCTGGCCGTTGGTCTGGGTCAGGGCGTAACCGATGATGGGGGAGTCGGCTGCCATGGCGTCGATGCTGCCGTTGACGAGCCTGGTGGTGACGTCGGTCTGGTTCTTGAGCGTGACGATGTTGATCGGCTGCTTGCCGTCAGCTGCGCACTTCTTGTTGCGGCCCGAGAGGTCCGGGTCTTCCTGGACGGTACCGGTCTGCACGCCAATGGACTTGCCGCAGATGTCATCCAGGGAGAACTTCTTCGGGTTGCCCTTCTGCACGGCCCATGCGGTTCCGGCGTTGAAGTAGCTGACCATGTTGACGGCGCCGAGACGCTCGGGGTTGATGGTGAAGGACGAGATACCCAGATCGTACTTGGGGCCGAGGGCAGGAAGGATGCCCGTGAATTCGGCGGTCTGCACCTGGACCTTCAGGCCAAGTGTGGCGCCGATCGCCTTGGCGATGTCGACGTCGTAACCGACAGGAGTCTGGCCGTCGGGTCCGAGGAACTCAGCGGGAGCGTAGGTCGTGTCCGAGCCAACGGTCAGCGTGCCCTTGGACTTGATCGCCGCGGGGACCATTGCGGCCAGAGTGTCGTCCTTGGCGATGGTGCTGGGGTCAAAGCTTGCATTGGCACTGCCGGAAGGCGAAGCGGCACTCGACGGGCCAGCCTCGGAGGCATTGGTGCAGGCAGTCAGTGCCAAGGCGCCGATTGCGATGATGGTTGCAGCCTTGAGCGTCGAACTGACCGGAAGCGAACGGAATTTCTGCATTTTCTTACCTTTTTTTGCAGTGGATGCGAAACTAATCGGTTCATAGTGTAGCGCCGAACATGAGATGTGCGTCACAGAAAACTAAGTTTTACTATTGGATAACCTACCAAGTAAAAAATCAAGACCCCCAACGTGGCTATTGTCTCGCACCCCAGACATCCACGGAGGCCGGCTGTGAACCGAATCCTGGAGTAGGAGGCTTAGCTGCTGATGCCCAGCGACTCGAGCATGGGCCGGAATTTGGCCCACGTCTCGGCCAGCTCGGCGTCGGGAACGGAGCCTTCGACAATCCCGCAGCCCGCATAGAGGCGCACGGTTGTAGGACTTTCGATGATCGCGCCACGCAGTGCGATGCCCCACTCGCCGTTGCCCGCGGCGTCGAGCCACCCGACCGGGCCGGCGTACGGTCCGCGATCCATGTGCTCAAGCTGCCGGATCAACTCCCCGGCAACCAAAGTGGGCGTTCCGCACACGGCGGCCGTGGGGTGGAGTGCGTTGATCAAGGCCAGGCACGTAGGGACATGTCCCTCAACATCGGCGAGCTCGGCCTTCACGTCCGACGCCAGATGCCACACATTGGGCAGTTCCAGGATGAACGGTTCGCTGTGGGCGTTCATTGCCTCGGAGAAGGGCGCGAGCTGGGTGGTCAGCGATTGGATGGCGATCTCGTGCTCGTGCCGTTGTTTTTCGGAGCCGGCCAGCACGCGTTCGGCGTATTCCATGGGGGAACCGTCCATGCCCTCGGCGTCGCGCCGGTCGAGCGTTCCGGCCAGGACACGCGCCTGTGCCGTGCGGCCCTCCACTTGGATGAGCATTTCCGGCGTCGCGCCGACCAAGCCGTCGACGCCGTACGTCCAGCATTCGCGGTAACGGCCAGCCAACTGCCGCAGCACGTTCGCGGCGTTGACGCCGTCGGGCAGTGTCGCCACGACGTCGCGCGCGAGGACCAGCTTCTCGAGCTTCCCGGTCCGGATTTCCTCAACGCCGTCGGCCACGGCCTGCTTCCAGGCAGTTTCGCTCAGCGAACCGCTCTCGAGCGTCACTTTCCCATCACCCAACTGGCTCGCACTTGTTGTCGTTTTGGGCGCTCTAAACGACAACAACTGCGAGTTAGTTGGGTGCCCGACGGCGGGGCTGAGCCAGGCGGCCAGGGCGGCTAGGGCACCCGCTCCGGTGAGTTCGACGTCGTCGAGCGTCAACTGGGTGAGCCAGGACCGCCCGTCCCGGATCCCGACGACAATTTCCGGAAGGATCAAGCGGGATTCAAAGGCGGACGTCTTGGAGAAGGCAAAGGACCCAAAGGCGACAGGACCGGTACCGGGGAGCTCAAGGGGATCTGTGACGTCGGCCTCGATGACGAGATGGCGCCACCAGATGTCGGCCTCGAGAAAGCGATCGGGCCCGGAAGCGGTGAATCGCGCGAGTTCGCCAAAGCCCACCAGTCCGTTCTCGCGGCGGGACCAGCACAGGACGTCGTCCCGGACCAGAAATGACGGCAGTCCCCCGGAGGATGAATCAACATCGAGGGGGACTGTCAAGGTGCGGAGCGTACTCGTCATGATGGAACAACATTACTCCCGCGCGCAACGCGAACCCTGCCCGGACCGGAGTGCCCCGAAAGTTCTTCCTATATTTGTCTGAGACAATTGCAGGGTGAACCGAGCATCCTTGGAAAAGCGTCCGGACGAAGTTGCGACGATGTTTGACGATGTCGCCCCCAAATACGACGTCGTCAACGATGTCCTGTCCATGGGGCAGACCCGGCGTTGGCGCCGCGTCGTCGTCGATGCGATGGACGTTCGCGTAGGCCAGCGGGTCCTGGACCTTGCGGCCGGTACCGGCACGTCCAGCGAACCGTACGCCGACGCCGGAGTGGACGTCGTGGCGTGCGACTTCTCGTTGGGAATGCTGAAGGTCGGCAAGCGCCGTCGCCCGGACATCAACTTCGTTGCCGGGGACGCCACCAAGCTGCCCTTCGCGGACGCTTCCTTCGATGCCTGCACCATTTCCTTCGGCCTGCGCAATGTCAACGAACCGCACAAGGCCCTCGCGGAGATGTTCCGCGTCACCAAGCCGGGCGGACGCCTGGTTATCGCCGAATTCTCGGCCCCTGTGGTGCCCCTTTGGCGGACCATGTACACCGAATACCTCATGCGCGCGCTGCCCGCCATCGCCACGAAGGTCTCCTCCAACCCGGACGCCTATGTGTACCTTGCCGAGTCCATCCGCGCGTGGCCGGACCAGGATCACCTGGCCGCCTGGCTGCAGGAAGCCGGCTGGACCGACGTCACCTACCGCAACCTGAGCGGCGGCATCGTGGCAGTGCACCGCGCCCAGAAGCCCGGTGCCGAACACCGTGAAAGCGTTCCCGTGGCCAAGCTGCGCCGCCAGATCAAGCCGCGCCGCCAAGCCGGCGATCAGTCCCGCTAACCGGCCCTATTAACAAGGACGCTGTGAACGTACTGATAGTCGGCGCAGGGCCAGCCGGGTCCACCGCTGCGTACTACCTTGCCCAGGCGGGCATTTCCGTGACGGTGCTGGAAAAGACCAGCTTCCCGCGCGAGAAGGTTTGCGGCGACGGCCTGACTCCCCGCGCCGTCCGCGAGATCCAGAAGCTCGGCCTCCCGCACGCCGAGGACGCCGGGTGGCGCCGCAACAAGGGGCTCAGGCTCATTGCGGGCGGCCGGACGATTGAATTGCCGTGGCCCGAGGTCGCCGACTTTCCCACGTACGGGCTCATCCGCACGCGCCTCGGATTCGACGAGGAGCTGGCCCGGCACGCCCAGTCGGCGGGCGCCGTCGTGCTTGAACGGCACAGCGTCACCGAAGCCCTGCGCGACGACGCCGGACGAGTGATCGGCGCACGCGCCGCGCTGCTCGACGAGTCCGGACGCAAGACGGGCGAGACGCGCGATTTTCATGCCGACGTCGTGCTCGCCGCGGACGGCAACTCGACGCGGACCGCCGTGTCGCTCGGCATGCACAAACGCGACGACCGCCCTCTCGGCGTCGCCGTCCGCACCTACTTCACCTCGCCCCGCCACGAGGACGACTGGATGGAAGGCTGGCTGGAGCTCCCGGGCAAGTCCGGCAAACCGCTGCCCGGTTACGGCTGGGTGTTCGGCGTCGGCGACGGCACGTCCAACGTCGGCCTCGGGATCCTGAACTCCTCCAAGGAATTCGGCAAGCTCGACTACAAGCAGGTCTTGCGCGAATGGACCGCCGGCATGCCGTCCGAGTGGGGATTCACGCCCGAAAACCAGGTGGGGGAGATCCGCGGCGCGGCCCTGCCCATGGGCTTCAACCGTACCCCGCACTACTCTCCGGGGCTCATGCTCCTGGGCGACGCCGGCGGCATGGTTTCACCGTTCAACGGCGAGGGTATTTCCTATGCCATGGAGTCCGCCCGCTTTGCGGCCGAGTTCATCATTGACGCGTCATCGCGTTCACGTTCGGCCGGGTGGACAGCCGACGACGCCGACGCGCACCTTTCGCGGTACGCGGACTATGTGCGGGACCAGTGGGGTTCACACTTCACCCTGGGCCGCGTCTTTGCCGCCCTCATCGGCAAGCCCGCCGTCATGAAACTCGCGCTGCGGACCGGCATGCCCATCCCGGTGCTCATGCGCTTTGTGGTCCGGATGCTCGCGAACCTCACGGATACGTCGGCCAAGGGTTTCGAGGACCGCGCGATCCGCGTCCTCGAGATGCTGGTCCCGGCCACGTCCAACACCACGTCCACCGCCGCTTCCACCCGCGCCGGCACCGAATCAACGCTTTCCTCCGTGAAAAGTTAGGGTTAACCCGTGACTCACTCTGCCGAACACAGCTGGACGCACGCCGGGCACGGCTTGCCGGACGCTGTCGAACCCGCTCCCACCACCACCGCGATCGCCACTGGCCTGCAGCTTCCTGCCGGTTTTGCCGCCATCGCCAAGGACGTGGAGCTGGGTCCTGCCATCACCACGAACCTTGCGCGCGTGGAAAAGAAGCTCCGCGAAGCAATCGCCAACTCGGACCCCCTGGCTGACGCAACGTCGCGTCACTTGGTGGAAGCCGGCGGCAAGCGCATCCGCCCGCTCTTGACTCTGCTGTGTGCCCACCTCGGGGACGCGTCCCGGCCGGAAGTGGTCCAGGCCGCCGTCGTGGTTGAACTGACCCACCTCGCAACCCTCTATCACGACGACGTGATGGACTCCGCGCCCTACCGCCGTGGCGCCCCCACGGCGCACGAAGTCTGGGGCAACTCGGTGGCCATCCTCACGGGCGACCTGATCTTCGCCCGCGCGTCGATCCTGGTCTCCGAACTCGGGTCGCGTGCCCTGGGAATCCAGGCCCGCACGTTCGAACGCCTGTGCCTCGGCCAGCTGCATGAGACCGTCGGTCCGCGTGAAGGCGAGGATGCCGTGGAGCACTACCTGTCCGTCATCGCCGACAAGACCGGTTCCCTCGTTGCGGCCTCGGGCCAGCTCGGTGCCATCTTCGCCGGCGCCGACGAAGCCTTCGAGGACGTGCTGGTGGAATACGGCGAAAAGGTCGGCGTGGCCTTCCAGCTGGCTGACGACGTCATCGACGTAACTGGCGTCAAGGTCAAGTCCGGCAAGTCCCCGGGGACCGACCTCCGTGAAGGCGTTCCCACGCTTCCCGTCCTTCTGCTCCGCAAGGCCGCCGACAACGGTGACCACTCCGCCGTCGAACTTTTGAAGCTGGTTGACGGCGACCTGTCCTCGGATGAGGCGCTGGCCCTGGCCGTTGCCGGACTGCGCGAGCATCCTGTCACCGCCGAATCCTGGGTGATTGCGCGCCAGTGGTCCGCCGAGGCCATCGAGGCTTTGAAGCCGTTGCCCGAAGGCGTGGTCAAGGAGTCGCTCACGAACTTCGCCCACGCCGTGGTGGAGCGCGCCAGCTAGTTTCTTCGCCCGGACCCAACTGACTCGCAGTTGTTGTCGTTTTGACGCTTCATAACGACAACAACTGCGAGTCAGTTGGGCGGGCCGGGCGGGCCGGACGGGGCGGACGGGGCGGACGGGTTGGGTTGGGATCCGGGTTGGGCAGGGACGGGCTTAAATGCAATGGCCCCGGTTCCTTGCAACGCTACGAGTCACGCGCTGCAACGAACCGGGACCATAATCTCCGTTCGCATCAGACTCACCGGAGGCATTTAGTGAATCCGGTTACAGCTTATGACAACTTTGTCACGGATGCAACTTTCCCCGTCAAAGGGTTTTCTTGAGTTTTTCAGGAATTGACTTTCCTTCCTGACCTTCTTCGAATTCAGAATGGCCCCTACACGCCTGCAAAGGGGTGTGTCTTGCAGTCCGTTGGCCGAAAGAAAGTCAGGAAGGGCCAGCAAAACTTGTCCACACAGGGGAGCCGGCAGCTGCTGTCGCCCGAGCGATACTGCTGGACTGGCCACATGGATGTGGTGCAATTCCTCAGAAACCGGGGTGGCGCGGCAAGGACTGCGCAACTGCAAGGACCAGGGGGCGTCCAAGGGCGGGGGAGTTCCCGGGAGCCCGAGGCCATCCACCTCAGCTGCGGTAGCTGCCAAGTCCGGGATGGTGTGGTGGACCACGCCCGATGTGCCCACCCTGGGTATCCGTACCTTCCTCTGGCCGGCCTGGCTGATCTTGAGGCGCGCCAGGTCAAGAAGGACAGACACCGCGACAACGCCAGCGTGAGGGGTGGCCTTTTGGTGTTGCGTTACTACTACGAGGACGTGGTCTTCCGTCCTGAGGAAGTGGTCAACGAGATCCTGACCGTGCTGCGACACCGGGAAGTGGGCCACTTCGCCCCCGCAAGATACGCGCCCGGGTGGGTCCCGCCGTCGTAATCCAGCAAACAGCGCGCCGTCCTGACCCTCCTTGCCACGAAAAAAGCCGCGACACACCGAGTTAAAGGCGTGTCGCGGCCGTTCAAAATTCAAACAGGGTCAGGAAGGCGCGGCCTCCCCAGCAAACCCCTAGTCTTCGTCGCTGAAAGCCCAGTCGAACATGTCGAACACGAATTCGGAGAACGTGCCTTCCTCGGATTTCCACTGGCCGCGGGCGTTGTTGCGGCGCCACACGATGGGATCGGGGACGCCGAGGTCGCCTACGCGGAAGCCCCAGGTGAATTGCTCCTCTTCGTCCTCCAGGAACATAAGGAAGCCTTCGTCGTCCACTTCGAGCTCTTCGGGGTCCCAGAAGTAGTGGTAGGCCTCCATGAGGTCCTCGCAACCACCCAGGGCGAGGTAGAACTCGCGCAGCACCATGGGAATGGTGAACGAGTGGGCGGAGAGGGCCTCGTCCAGCTCGGAGGTGGACAGCCCGTCTTCTTCCTGCCATTCGTCCTCGAGATACTTCGGTACAAGCGCGCGGAATTTCTCGAGGAACATGTCAGTCATGCTCCCATCCTAGCTAATCCCGGCCTCGTGAATCGGCGCCCGGGGAGACCCCGGCGCGGTGCCATCCCCGGACCGCCAAGGGCACCCGCCAACCCCAACGCCAAGCCACCACCCGGAAGACGAAAACCCAGGCGGCAATGACCCCGGCTGTTACGCCGTTGAAAGCTCCGATGTTCCAGAGCAGGGCGGTCAAGGCGGCTCCCGTGAAGGCCGGCAGGGCGTAGAGATCCCGCGCATTGAAAAGGGTGGGAATTTCGTTGGCCGTGATGTCGCGGAGCAAGCCGCCGCCCACCGCCGTCGTGACTCCCAACAGGATCGCAGCCACCGGATTCATCCCGGCAGCCAGTGCCTTGAGCGTCCCCGTGATGCAGAACAACGCCAGCCCGCCGGCGTCGAAAAGGGTCAAAAGGGACGTGAAGCGCTGGATGCTCGAAAACAGGAAGTACACCAGAACCGCGGCCAACAAGGGTGGCAGCAGATAGACCGGGTTGGTGAACGCCGCGGGTGGGCCGGCGTTGATGACGATGTCGCGGATGACACCGCCGCCCAGGCCGACGAGCGAAGCCAAGAGCAGTGAGCCGATGATGTCGAACTGCTTCTTGGCGGCGAGCAAGGATCCGGACACGGCAAAGAAGAAGACGCCGGCCAGATCCAGCCATACCAGCGCAAGGTCAAAAGTGAACAAATGCAGCTCCATTCTTCGTTCACAGACGGGCGATCGTGCTCGCCCAACGTTACGCTTGCACGCATGAACAGCCCCGTCTTGATCGCGTGCGCCCACGGAACCCGGAACGTCGAAGGGCAAGCCGCTATCCGCCAGGTCATGGCCGAGATCGAGGCGCTCCGGCCCGGCCTGACCGTCGTTGAGGCCTACGTGGACGTCCAGGAACCCGAGTTGGGCGGTGTGGTGGCCAGCCTCCCGGAGGGCACGCCCGCCGTCGTCGTTCCCTTGTTGCTCAGCACCGGCTACCACGTCAAGGTGGACATCCCGAAGGCGATCACGTCCCGCCCCGAGGTGTCCGCGGCGCCGCCGCTGGGGCCGGATCCGCGGCTCGCCGAGCTGCTCGCCGCCCGGTTGCGCGACGCCGGCCTGGGCGACGACGACGGCGTCCTGCTCGCCGCCGCGGGCTCATCGCTGCCGGACGGTTCCGTCGATTCGGAGGAGCAGGCGCGCCAGCTCGCCGAGCTGCTGCCCAACAAGGTGCGCGTCGCCTACGGTGCCAGCGCCGAGCCGAACGTGCCCGACGGCGTCGCGGCCCTTCGCGCGGAACTCACCGGCGCGGAGGTCACCGAAGGCGGCGGCCGGGTGGTGGTCTCCTCGTATCTGCTGGCCACGGGCTACTTCCACGACCAGCTGTCCAAGGCCGGGGCCGACGTCGTGACGGCGCCGTTGCTTCCCTCTCCCGTGCTCGCGGAGATCGCCCTGGAACGCTACGACGCGGTGGTTGCCGCTCGCTCCTGAGCGGGCATGGCGAATGCACAGCGCGGCCGGGTGAACAAGGCCCGACGGCGGTTCGTGACGAAATGTTTCCCTAGGTGACTCTTCGTTTCTGCGTCGTTGTTGGAGAAATCTGGCCAGCCCTACAGTCGATGCATGACTGATACAGCTCTAGCCGGAGCGTCCGCGGACGAGGCTGCACCCAAGCGCCCGGCCCGCACCGCCCGTCCTGCCGCTAAACCCCACGGCCAGTGGAAGGTTGACGGCACCGCGCCGCTCAACGCCAACGAAACCTGGAAGCAGGAAGACAACGGACTCAACGTCCGTGAGCGTATCGAGTCTGTCTATTCCAAGCACGGCTTCGACTCGATCGACGGAACGGACCTGCACGGCCGTTTCCGCTGGTGGGGCCTGTACACGCAGCGCAAGCCCGGGATCGACGGCGGCAAGACCGCCACGCTTGAGCCGCACGAGCTCGAGGATAAGTACTTCATGCTCCGCGTGAGGATCGACGGCGGTGCGCTCACCACCGAGCAGTTGCGCGTCATCGGCCAGATCTCCGTGGACTTCGCCCGTGGCAGCGCCGACTTGACCGACCGCCAGAACATCCAGCTGCACTGGATCCGCGTGGAGGACGTGCCGGAGATCTGGCGCCGCCTCGAATCCGTCGGCCTGTCCACCACCGAGGCGTGCGGCGACGTCCCGCGCGTCATCCTGGGCTCCCCGGTTGCCGGGATCGCCAAGGACGAGATCATCGATCCCACGCCGCTGATCCACGAACTCGCGGAGCGCTTCATCGGCGACCCCGAGCTCGCCAACCTGCCGCGCAAATACAAGACCGCCATCACCGGCCACCCCTCGCAGGACGTGGTCCACGAGATCAACGACTTCGGCCTGGTCGGCATGGTCCACCCCGAACTCGGCGTCGGCTATGACCTCTGGGTGGGCGGCGCGCTGTCCACCAACCCGATGCTCGCCAAGCGGCTCGGTGCGTTCGTGAAGCCCGAGGAAGCCGCCGAGGTATGGCTCGGCGTCACCAGCATCTTCCGCGACTACGGTTACCGCCGCATGCGCACCAAAGCTCGCCTGAAGTTCCTCCTGGCCGACTGGGGTCCCGAGAAGTTCCGCCAGATCCTCGAGGACGAATACCTCGGCTTCAAGCTTTCCGACGGCCCCGCTGCCCCGAAGCCTTCAACTCCGGGCGACCACGTCGGCATCCACGAGCAGAAGGACGGCAAGTTCTTCATCGGCGCCACACCCTTGGCCGGACGCCTCTCGGGAAGCCAGCTCGTGAAGCTCGCGGACACCCTCGAAGCCCGCGGCTCGTTCCGCCTGCGCACCACGCCGCACCAGAAGATCGTCGTGTTGGACGTCGCCAAGGAGCAGGTGGAAGCGCTCGTGGCCGAACTGGACACCCTGGGCCTCTCCGCCCGCCCGTCCGTCTTCCGCCGCGGCACCATCGCCTGCACCGGCATCGAGTTCTGCAAGCTCGCCATCGTGGAAACCAAGGTCACGGCAGCCACCGCCGTCGCCGAACTGGAACGCCGCCTGGCCGACCTCGCGGACAGCGGCCAGTTGCCGCAGGCCCTGTCCCTGCACATCAACGGCTGCCCCAACTCCTGCGCCCGCATCCAGACCGCGGACATCGGGCTCAAGGGCATGATGTTGCCGACGCCCGACGGCGACCCCACCCCGGGCTTCCAGGTCCACTTGGGCGGCGGGCTGGCTTCCTCCAGCCGCGAAGAAGCAGGCCTCGGACGCACCGTGCGCGGCCTCAAGGTCTACGTCGAGGACCTGCCCGATTACGTAGAGCGGGTAGTCCGGAAGTTCGTGGCCGACCGTGCCGAAGGCCAGACCTTCGCCGAATGGGCACACTCCGCAGATGAAGGAGATCTCCAGTGACCACCACCACCTCCCTCCGCTCCCACGACGAACTCAAGGCCTTGGCGGAATCCGGTGCCGCAGAGCTCGGCTGGAACGCGCCCGCCCGCGACGTCATCGCCTGGGTGGCCCGCAACTTCGAACTGCCCGCCGTCGCCGTGGCCTGCTCCATGGCCGACGCCGTGCTGCCCGCCCTCGTCGCGGACCAGTTTCCCGGCGTCGACGTCCTGTTCCTGGAGACCGGCTACCACTTTCCCGAAACCCACGCCACGCGGGACGAAGTGGCCGCGAACCTTCGCGTGAACATCGTGGACGTGCTCCCGGAAAACACCGTGGAGCAGCAGGACCGCCTTCTCGGCAAGGACCTGTTCGCCCGCGACGCCGCCCAGTGCTGCGCGCTCCGCAAGGTCCAGCCGCTGCGCCGGACCCTCGCCGGCTATGAAGTCTGGTTCACCGGTGTCCGCCGCGACGAGGCCCCCACGCGGACCAACACGCCGCTGATCACCTGGGACGAGACCAACGGCCTGGTCAAGGTCAACCCGATGGCCGACTGGAGCTTCGACCAGCTGGTCCAGTACTCCGAAGACAACATCCTTCCCGTCAACCCCCTCCTGAGCCAGGGCTACCCGTCCATCGGATGCCAGCCCTGCACCCGCAAAGTAGCCCCGGGAGCGGACCCCCGCTCCGGCCGCTGGGCAGGAACCGACAAGACAGAATGCGGACTACACGTATGAGTACCCAAATCACCAACGAGGACCTGGAGTTGTCTGTGCTGGAAACCGACGCAGCTGAGACGCCGACTGCCGCCCAGGGAGTGGCATCGGGCCTGTCGGAGCCGCGCGCTGGGCTGATCGAAGATCAGCCGCGCGGCGAAGGGGCGGGGGCGGCAGTCGGCGTCGAAACCTCTGAGCGCCTTTCCTCACTCGACACCCTCGAGTCCGAGGCCATCCACATCATCCGTGAGGTTGTTGCCGAGTTCGAGAAGCCTGCGCTGTTGTTCTCCGGCGGCAAGGATTCCGTGGTGATGCTGCACCTGGCCACCAAGGCGTTCTGGCCTGGCAAGGTCCCGTTCCCCGTGCTGCACGTGGACACCGGCCACAACTTCCCCGAGGTCATCGACTTCCGTGACCGCACGGTGGAGCGACTGGGCCTCAAGCTGGTGGTGGGCTCCGTGCAGGAGTTCATCGACCGTGGCGAACTTGCCGAGCGTGCCGACGGCACCCGCAACCCGCTGCAGACCGTGCCGCTGCTGGATGCCATCCAGCGCAACAAGTTCGACGCCGTCTTCGGCGGCGGCCGCCGCGACGAGGACAAGGCCCGCGCCAAGGAACGCATCCTGAGCCTGCGCGACGAATTCGGCCAGTGGGATCCCCGCAACCAGCGCCCGGAACTGTGGAACCTGTACAACGGCCGCCACACCGTGGGCCAGCACGTCCGCGCGTTCCCCATCAGCAACTGGACCGAACTGGACGTCTGGCGCTACATCGAACGCGAAGGCATTGAACTGCCCGGCCTGTACTACGCCCACGAACGCGAAGTCTACGAACGCGACGGCATGTGGCGCGCAGTCGGCGAGGTTTCCATGCCGAAACCCCACGAGGAAGTCGTGACGAAGCTCGTCCGCTACCGCACTGTGGGTGACATGTCCTGCACGGGCGCCGTCCTTTCCGACGCCCGCACGGTTGCCGACGTCGTTGTTGAAGTTGCCGCATCCACACTCACCGAACGTGGCGCCACCCGTGCAGATGACCGCATCTCCGAGGCAGCCATGGAAGACCGCAAGAAGGACGGCTACTTCTAATGAGCACTGAAACCGCACTCCTGGAGACCGGCCTGCGCGAATCGACGCTGTTCCGCTTCGCCACGGCTGGATCCGTCGACGACGGCAAGTCCACCCTCGTGGGCCGCTTGCTGCACGATTCCAAGGCGATCCTCGCGGACCAGCTCGACGCCGTCGCCCGCACCTCGGCGGACCGCGGCTTCGGCGGAGCCGGCGCCACCGGCAGCCAGGCGATCGACCTTGCCCTCCTGACCGACGGCCTTCGCGCCGAGCGGGAACAGGGCATCACCATCGATGTCGCCTACCGCTACTTCGCCACCGACCGCCGCAGCTTCATCCTCGCGGACTGCCCCGGCCACGTGCAGTACACCAAGAACACGGTGACGGGCGCGTCCACCGCGGACGCCGTCGTCGTCCTCATTGACGCCCGCAAGGGAGTCCTGGAGCAGACCCGCCGCCACCTGTCAGTGTTGCAGTTGCTCCGCGTGGCGCATGTGATCGTTGCTGTGAACAAGATCGACCTCGTGGACTTCAGCGAGTCGGTCTTCCGCGAGATCGAGGCCGACGTGCAGAAAGTCGCCCGCGAGCTTGGCTTGGGCAGCGATGGTGTTGCCGACGTCGCGGTCATCCCGGTGTCGGCGCTCGACGGCGACAACGTCGTGGACCGCTCGGAACGCACCCCGTGGTACAGCGGCCCGGCGCTGCTCGAGGTCCTGGAAACCCTTCCGGCCGCGGACGAGCTCGAAAGCCACCTGGAGAGTTTCCGCTTCCCGGTCCAGCTGGTCATCCGGCCGCAAGGCGCGCTGGCTCCCGACGCCGTCGCCGCAGGGCTCGACGTCGGGGCGTACCGCGACTACCGTGCCTACGCCGGCCAGATCACGGAAGGAACCGTGAAGCTCGGGGACAAAGTCACCGTCCTGAGCCCGGGCCACGAACCCCGGATCACCACCGTGACGGGGATCGACTTCGCGGGCAGCGAGTTGACCGAGGCTACCGCTCCGCAATCCGTGGCGATCCGCCTGGCCGACGAAATCGACATCGCCCGCGGTGACACCATTGCCGCCGCAGGGACGGTGCGTGAGAGCTCGGCCGATCTGTACGCGGCCCTGTGCTGGCTTTCGCCGAAGCCGTTGCGAGAAGGTGCCAAGGTGCTCGTGAAGCATGGGACCCGGACCGTCCAGGCGCTCGTCCGCAATGTCACGGGCAAGCTGGACCTGGCCACGTTCAACGTCGAGGCGGCCTCCAGCCTTGAGCTGAACGACATCGGCAACGCCCAGCTTCGACTGGCCGCGCCGTTGCCGTTGGAGAACTACCTGCACCACCGCCGCACGGGCGCTTTCCTGGTGATCGACCCCGTGGACGGCAACACGCTGGCCGCCGGCTTGGTGAAGGACCACCCGGGCGACCACGAGGACGAACGTTACGTCATCTGACGCTTCCGGTGACTGGAACCGCAGCTTGTTTCCCGAACCCCGCCTTCAAGGTCCGGGATGGGAAACAAGCTGCGGTTTTTTGCGTCGGGGCCAGCTCAATTGTGACGCCGCATGAACGTGCGTGACCCCGGGTTTCCGGGTCATTGAACGGCAAATATGACAGTCCCTATGGTGAATCCATGACCTCATCGGATTGGTCCTTGGCTGCCCTTTCGGGGCGATGTCGCAGGGCCTGATAAACGCCCTGCCCCTTCCGCAACGCATCCCAAGGATTCCCCCATGTCAAACACCCCAGAACCCACGCCGCCCGCCTCGAACCCGGGAACCACCCGCATCGTCGCCGGCGAAACCAACAAGCCCAAGCGCCGCCGCGCGCTCGAGATCGGCATCGCCGTCGGACTCGTCCTGCTGATCGGTGCCGGTGCCGCTGTCGCATCGGTGGTGGCCAAGAACAACGAAACCCAGGCAGCCGCGGCAACGACGCCCGCCGCTGAACTTCGGCTCGGCTACTTCGGCAACGTCACCCACGCTCCCGCGCTGGTGGGCGTCAGCAAGGGGATCATCGCCAGCAAGCTCGGCAGCACCAAGCTCACTACCCAGATCTTCAACGCCGGACCCGCCGCGATCGAGGCCCTGAACGCCGGAGCGATCGACGCCGCCTACCTCGGGCCCAACCCGGCCATCAACTCCTTCGTCCAGAGCAAGGGCGCCTCCATCAGCATCATCGCGGGTGCTGCCTCCGGGGGTGCGCAGCTCGTGGTGAAGCCCGGCATCAACAGCGCCGCGGACCTCAAGGGCAAGACCCTCGCATCCCCACAACTCGGCGGCACCCAGGACGTGGCACTGCGCGCCTGGCTTGGCAAGCAAGGTCTGAAGAGCAACCCGAACGGCGGGGGCGACGTCGCCATCAACCCCACCGATAACGCCCAGACCCTCAAGCTCTTCCAGGACGGAAAGCTCGACGGCGCGTGGTTGCCAGAGCCCTGGGCCTCACGTCTGGTGCTCCAAGCCGGCGGGAAGGTCCTCGTGGACGAGAAGGACCTCTGGGACAAGGGTGCGTTCCCCACCACCATCCTGATCGTGAGCAAGAAGTTCGCCGCCGAGCACCCGCAGACGGTAACGGCCCTGCTCCAGGGCCACGAAGCCTCCGTCAACTGGCTCAACACCGCCTCGGCGGCCGACAAGGCCACCGCGATCAACGCCGCCCTGAAGGCGACCGCCGGAAGTACGTTGCCGGCCGACGTCATCGACCGCTCCCTGAAGAACATCACCTTCACCGTGGACCCGCTCGCCGGAACCTACAAGAAACTCCTCCAGGACGGGGTCGACGCCGGCATCACCAAACCGGCCGACATCAACGGCATCTTCGACCTCCGCGCCCTCAACAACGTGACCGGGCAGAAGACCTCGGCTGCAGGACTGGGCCAAGACTGAACTGCCAAGACCCAACTGACTCGCAGTTGTTGTCGTTATGAGGCCTCATAACGACAACAACTGCCAGTCAGTTGGGAATTCAACAACGAAACAAACGAAGGACGGGACCATGCCAGTCGTACTGGAACACCTGGGTAAACGCTTCGGCGACGGAGCCCCGGTGCTGGACGACGTCAACGCCACCATCCAGCAAGGCGAGTTCGTCGCCTTGCTCGGTGCGTCCGGCTGCGGCAAATCCACCCTGCTGAACATCCTCGCGGGGCTGGACCAGCCGACGTCGGGCGCCCTGGAGGTGCCCAGCGACGGTGCCGCCTTCATGTTCCAGGATTCAGCGCTGTTTCCATGGCTCACTGCCCGCGGCAACATCGAACTCGCGCTGAAACTCGCCGACAAGTCCGGCAGCCTGAGCAAAGCGTCGCGTGCCGCCCGTGCGGGCGAGCTGTTGGACCTCGTCCATTTGGGTGGCGCGGGGGACAAGCGCCCGCACGAGCTCTCCGGCGGCATGCGCCAACGCGTCGCCCTGGCCCGCGCGTTGGCGCAGGACCGGCAACTGTTGCTCATGGACGAACCGTTCGCTGCCCTCGACGCCATCACCCGCGACCTTCTGCACGACGAGCTTGAGCGGATCTGGAAGGAAACCGGCCGCACCATCGTGTTCGTGACGCACAACGTGCGCGAAGCCGTCAGGCTCGGCCAGCGTGTCCTGCTGCTGTCCTCCCGTCCGGGACGGGTCGTGGCCGAGTGGAACGTCACCGAGGAACACCGGACCGACGCCGGCCGGGCCGGGGAGCTGACCGGAACCATTACCCGCCGCCTGCGCGAGGAGATCCGCCGCCATGCCAATTGAACAAGAGACCCGGCTTGCCGAAGGAGAGGCCGCCGAGCAAGCTCAGCAGTCCCGCCACATCACGTCGCCGTCCCTGAAGGGAAACCCGGACGAACTCCGGGACCTTGAGGCCGGCCTGGACAAGCTGCAGTCGGATGCCCACCGCAAGGCGCGCATCGACTGGGCCCGTATTGTCCTCCCGATTGCGGCGCTCTTGGTCCTGATCCTCGCGTGGCAGTTCTATGTCTCCCTTGGTTTCAAGCGCCGCGACCAGGTTCCCGGACCGCTCGACGTCCTGGGCCAGTTCGGTTCTTTGTGGGCCGAAGGCAAAGCCCAGGAAGCCATCTGGACCTCACTTCAGCGCGGCGTGATCGGATTCCTCATCAGCGTCGCCGTGGCTACTCCGGTGGGCCTGCTCCTGGCACAGGTGCAGCCGCTGCGCCGTGCCTTCGGACCGCTCATTTCCGGGCTCCAGGTGCTGCCGTCGGTGGCCTGGGTTCCGGCGGCGATCATCTGGTTCGGGCTCTCGGACGGCACGGTGTACTTTGTCGTCCTCATGGGTGCCATCCCGTCCATCATCAACGGGCTGATTTCCGGCGTCGACCAGATCCCGCCGCAATACCGGAGCGTCGGGAAGGTCCTTGGGGCCTCGCGACTGCAGATGGCGTTACAGATCGTCCTGCCCGCGGCCCTCCCCGGCTATCTGGGTGGACTCAAGCAGGGCTGGGCTTTCTCCTGGCGCTCGCTCATGGCCGCCGAAATCATCGCGGTGGGCGGCACCATCGGCTTCGGACTCGGTTCGCTCCTGGACCAGGGCCGCACCCTGTCGGACATGGCCACGGTCATGTCCGCCATCCTGGCGATACTCTTTGTGGGCATCCTGATCGAGCTCGTTGTCTTCGCCCCGATTGAGCGCCGCCTCCTGCTCCGCCGCGGCCTGCTCGCGGGCAGCACGCGCTAAGGAATTCCCCGGCCCACACCGTGGTTGATGCGGGCATGAAACGAATCGGTTTTCTTTCCTTCGGCCACTGGGGACCCGTCCAAGGATCGCGCACTCCGTCGGCCGGCGACGCCTTGCTCCAAGGGATCGACCTTGCGGTGGCGGCTGAGGAACTCGGCGTCAACGGAGCCTTCTTCCGCGTGCACCACTTTGCGCGCCAGCAGGCCTCGCCATTCCCCTTGTTGGCGGCCATCGCGCCCGGACCAGCCGGATCGAGATGGGCACTGGCGTGATCGACATGCGCTACGAAAACCCGCTCTATATGGCCGAAGAAGCAGCGGCCACGGACCTCATCAGCCAAGGCAGGCTCCAATTGGGCATCAGCCGTGGTTCACCCGAGCCGGCCCTGCACGGCGCCCGGTACTTTGGCTACGCGCCCGCCGAGGGTGAGGACGACTCCGCGATGGCCCGCCGCCACACCGCCGTTTTCCGGCACGCTATCGCAGGCCACGGAGTAGCCGAAGCTGATCCCTCCTTCATGGGCGGCGGCCGTGGCCTCCTGCCGATCCAGCCGACGTCGCCCGGGCTGCCGCGACGGATCTGGTGGGGCGCCGGCACCCGCAAAACCGCCGTCTGGGCCGCGGAACAAGGGATGAACCTCATGAGCTCCACCCTGCTCACCGAGGACACCGGAGTTCCCTTCGACCAGCTCCAGGCCGAACAGATCAGCATGTTCCGGGAGGCATGGACAACGGCCGGACACGGTTTCGAGCCCCGTGTTTCGGTCAGCCGCAGCATCATTCCCGTGGTGGATGCCGAGGACGAACACTATTTCGGGCTCCGCGCGCAGGTGGATAACCGCGACCAAGTGGGCATGCTCGACGGTGCCCTGTCGCGGTTCGGCAAGAGTTACGTCGGCCCGCCCGATGCCTTGGCCGAGGAACTCGCGCAGGACGCCGCGGTCCAGGCAGCGGACACCGTACTCGTTACCGTGCCCAACCAACTCGGTGTGGAGTACAACATCAAGCTGCTGGGCAACATCGCCAAATACGTGGCTCCGGCGATCGGATGGGAGGCGCCCGGCGCTCAGGCGTAATGTGACGCCGGGTTACCTAGCGTGAACTGGTGTTTCCGGACCTTTGAAGCATGTTACGGCCCGGCCCTACAGTTTTTTCATGGCAATACAGGACATCTACCCCACAGCCCTGCGGCTGCTCGGCCGCCCGGTGCTGGTGGTGGGCGGCGGACCCGTGGCTGCCCGACGCGCCAAGGGACTGCTCGACGCCGGCGCCCGGGTGACCGTGGTGGCCCCCGTTGCCTCTGACGCGCTCCGCGAACTTGCCGCCTCCGGCCTGCTCACCTGGGAGCCGCGCACCTACCTTTCCTCCGACGTCGACGGCGTGTGGTTCGTCCAGACTGCCACCGGTGTTGCCGCTGTGGACGCCCAAGTAGCCGCCGACGCCGAGGCGCAGCGCATCTGGTGCGTCAACGCCTCGGACCACGAATCGTCGGCAGCCTGGACGCCCGCCGTCGCCGTCGTCGACGACGTCAAGGTCGCCATCAATGCCGGGGGAGACCCGCGCCGCGCCATGGCCTTGCGCGACGCAGTTGCCACCGCGCTTGAGACGGGAGACCTGCCGCTCCGCCGTCGTCGTGCGTCCACCGGAAGCGTCGCGCTCGTAGGCGGAGGGCCCGGCGACTCCGGACTCATCACCGTCCGCGGCCGCCGTCTGCTGGGCCAGGCCGACGTCGTCGTTGCGGACCGCCTCGGACCGCGTGACTTGCTGCAGGAGCTCGCTCCGGACGTCCGCGTGATCGAGGTCGGCAAGACACCCGGCCACCACCCCGTGCCGCAACTCGAGATCAACCGGATCCTTGTGGAGGAAGCCCTGGCCGGCCACCGGGTGGTGCGGCTCAAGGGCGGCGACCCCTACGTCCTGGGCCGCGGCGGCGAGGAAGCCGAATTTTGCCGGCAGAACGGCGTCGAGGTTGAAGTGGTTCCGGGCGTGACCTCGGCGATCTCAGTGCCGGCCGCAGCGGGTATTCCCGTGACGCACCGAGGACTCGCGAAGGGCTTCAGCGTGGTGACCGGCCACGAGGAACTCTCCGAGGTCCCGGCCCGACCGGACCACACCGTGATCCTGCTCATGGGCGTCGCCAAACTCCGCGAATCCGCCGCGGCCCTCGCGGAATCCGGAATGCCCCTGGACACGCCAGTAGGTATCGTAGAGAACGGCTACATGCCCGAACAGCGCGTCACGATCGGCACTTTGGCAACCATCGCCGAGCAAGCCGAGGCCACCGGCGTCGCAAATCCCGCAGTGATTGTGATCGGCGATGTTGTGCGTGTCAGCCCGTTTGCCCCCGAACATTTCAAGACCGCTGACTACAGCACACTGACCCCCAACAAGCCCCGCGTCGTTACCCCTTAGCCCCTCACCCAACTAGCTCGCATTAGGTGTCGTTATGAGCCCTCAAAACGACAACAATTGCGAGCTAGTTGGGAAGCACACTGAAAAGGAACACAGCCGTGTCATCTAGCACCACCGTAGGAACCGCCGCACGTCCGCTGCGCGTCGCCGTCGTCGGCTCCGGCCCGGCCGGCGTCTACGCAGCTGACATCCTGACCAAGAGCGAGGCCGTCAAGAGCGGCGAGCTGGCGGTCAGCATCGACCTCTTCGACCGCTACCCGGCTCCCTACGGCCTGATCCGCTACGGCGTCGCTCCGGACCACCCCCGCATCAAGGGCATCGTCAACGCGCTGCACAAGGTCCTGGACCGCGGGGACATCCGCTTCTTCGGCAACGTCGACTACGGCACGGACATCTCCATCGAAGACCTCCGCACCCACTACGACGCCGTGATCTTCGCCACCGGCGCCATCAAGGACGCGGACCTGAACATCCCGGGCATCGAGCTCGAGGGTTCCTTCGGCGGCGCCGACTTCGTCTCCTGGTACGACGGGCACCCCGACGTTTCCCGCGAGTGGCCTCTCAACGCCAGCTCGGTGGCCGTGCTCGGCAACGGCAACGTCGCACTCGACGTTGCCCGGGTCCTCTCCAAGCACGCCGACGACCTTCTCGTGACCGAAATTCCGGACAACGTCTACGCGGGCCTCAAGGCTTCCCCGGTCACCGACGTACACGTCTTCGGCCGCCGTGGACCGGCGCAGGTGAAGTTCACCCCGCTGGAGCTCCGCGAACTGTCCCACTCCAAGGACGTGGACATCATCCTTTACGCCGAGGACTTCGAGTTCGACGAAGAGTCGGACCGCCAGATCCAGACGAACAACCAGACCAAGACCATGGTGGGCACGCTCACCAACTGGATCGCCGAGCAGCCCGAGGACCTCTCCGAGCTCAAGGCATCCCGCCGGCTGCACCTGCACTTCCTGCACAGCCCGGTGGAAATCGTGGATTCCGCAGAGACCCCGGGCAAGGTTGCCGCGATCAAGTTCGAGCGCACCGAGCTGGACGGCACAGGCAACGCGCGTGGTACCGGCGAGATCGTCGACTACCCGGTCCAGGCCGTGTACCGCGCGATCGGCTACTTCGGTTCCGCGCTGCCGGACGTTGAGTTCGACCACAAGCGCGGGGTCGTCGCGAACGACGGCGGCCGCGTGCTGGACGCTTCCGGCGAGCACGTTCCTGGCCTCTACGCCACGGGTTGGATCAAGCGTGGCCCCGTCGGCCTCATCGGCCACACCAAGGGCGACGCACTGGAGACGGTCACGTACCTCCTGGAAGACCGTGAAAACCTGCCGTTTGCTGCCGTTCCCGAGGCGGACGCCGTCGTCGAGCTCCTGGACGCCCGCGGTGTGAAGTTCACCAGCTGGGAAGGTTGGCTGGCCCTGGACGCCCACGAGCTCGCTCTGGGTGCCGCAGCGTCCGACGCCGGCACCTCGCACGGCGTCGAGGTCCAGCGCGAACGCATCAAGGTTGTCCCGCGTGAGGACATGGTGGATATCTCCCGCGACGGCGTGGCTGCCCAAGTCTAAATCTACAACGCGGGGTCACTTGGCGCCCATCCGGGGCATCGGAATGGGCGCTAAGTGACCCCGCGTTGCGCGTTATCGGGGCTAAACTTTCCGCATGGACGTCGTCGTCGTCGAAACGACCCAATTGGGGGACCGCAGCTACCTCGTTCACGACGGTACGGTGGCGCTCGTGATCGACCCCCAACGTGACACCGACCGCGTCGAAACAGCGGCGCGCGCTGCGGGAGTGGCCATCACGCATGTCGCTGAGACCCACCTCCACAACGACTACCTCACCGGCGGCCTCATCCTTGCCCGTGACCACAACGCCCGCTACCTGGTGAATGCGGCGGACAACGTAGCGTTTGAGCGGGAGCCGGTTGTCCCGGGGCGGGCGTTCAAGGTAGGCAGACTTTCAGTCAAGCCCGTGGCCACGCCGGGCCACACGTACACACACCTGGCCTATGTCGTTTCGGACCCCGACGCCGGCACTGGCGTCCGGCTAGCCGTGTTCTCGGGTGGCAGCCTGCTCTACGGCTCTGTGGGCCGGACGGATTTGATTGGCCCGGAGGACACCGCCGGACTGGCCCATGATCAGTACGCCTCGGTCCGGCGGCTCGTCGGTGAGGCAACCCCCGACGCGATCCTGTATCCCACCCATGGCTTCGGTTCGTTCTGCTCCATCGGTCCCGCGAGCAGGATCCCCGCATCGACGATCGCGGAGCAGGCCGCAAGCAACCATGCGCTCACTGACCCGGACGAAGACCACTTCGTCAGGCACCTCCTGGCGAATATCACGGCCTACCCGAGCTACTACGCGCACATGAGCCCGCTCAATGCACTCGGTCCGGGCCCGGCGATACTCGACATGCCGGAATCCGTGGAACCCGCCGAACTGGAGCGCAGGCTCGAGGCCGGGGAATGGGTGGTGGACCTTCGCAACCGGGTCGCGTTCGCTGCGAGCCACCTGCGTGGCAGCGTGGCCTTTGAATACGGGACGGGATCGAGCTTCACGAGCTACCTTGGTTGGGTCCTGCCATGGAACCAGCCGCTGACCCTGCTGGGTGCCCATGCCGACGTCGAAAAGGCTATCCGCGACCTCGCGAGGATCGGATTCGACTCCCCGGATGCCGCCGTCGGCGTGGATCCCGGGGCTCTGGCACCCGGCGCATTGTTGGTGCAGTATCCGATCACCGACTGGGCGGGGCTGATGCGGGACCGGGCTCCGGGTGAAACGGTGCTGGACGTGCGCCGTACCGAGGAATTTTCCGCCTCACACGTCCAAGGCGCGGCCAATGTTCCATTGCACGAGCTTTTGCGCCGTGTGGACGAATTGCCGACGGCCAGGATCTGGGTGCATTGCACCTCCGGTTATCGGGCAAGCGTCGCCGCAAGCCTGCTGCATCGTGCAGGCCGCGACGTGGTGCTCATCGACGCGCCCTTCCGCGAGGCAGCTGATGCCGGTGTCGAACTGACGGGCGCCGCTTCAGGCTAGATCCCGGACCCGCTGCGGACGCTCGCTCACCTTTGGGGTATTTCCTGCGGACGCTCGCTCACTAGATGTGAGCGGGCGTCGGGGAAGATGGCGTCAGCTGTTGAGCCACTCCGCGGCAAAGTCCAGGTTGCGGTACACGCTCGCGACGGCGGCAGCTTCGTCGCGTGCTTCGATGGCGTCAGCCAGTTCGTCGTGGCCTTCGTGCGGGATGCCGTTGAAGCCGGCCTTGCGTTGTTGGCGCAGCAGATCGTCGTTGAAGACCCCGCCGAAGGAAACATACAACTGGTGCAGCAACGGATTGCCCGAAGCCAGCGCCACCCGTTCGTGGAAATCCCAATCGGCCCGGGCCCACGCGGGGTAGTCGGCCGCGAGCCAAGCATCGTGGCGCAGTTGGAGCAGTGCGCGCATGGCGGCGATGTCCTCGGCGGTAGCGTGCTTCGTGGCTAGCCGGGCGGCTTGGGTGTCGAGCCCCACCCGGACTTCGACCACGTGCTCCTGCGTGTGTTCCTTGTACATCCGCTGGGCTGCGCCGGAGATCTCGCTCGTGGCCCGGACATAGGTTCCGTCACCCCGGCGGACCTCCAACATGCCGCTGTGGGCCAAAGCTTTGATGGCTTCGCGGAGCGTCCCGCGGGAGACTCCCAGCGAGGCCATGAGCTCCGGCTCGGCCGGAATCTTCTCCTGTAGCGGCCACTCACCGGACTGGATCATGCTGCGCAGTTGCCTGGTGACTTCCTCGGCCAAGGCGGGCCGGTGCGAAGGTGTCAGGCTCATGCAACAGGCCTTGGTCCGGCCTTGATCGGCGTCCGTTTGCTGGTCAGCTGGTGGCCCGTCACCATGAGGGCCAGCGCCACCAAGGCAAGGAGTGCCAAGGGAAGGGTCCAAGCGCCGGTGGCACTGTGGAGCAGGCCCATGCCGAACGGTCCCAACGCCGCGATCAAGTACCCCACGGACTGGGCGACAGTGGACATGGCGGTGGTCTCCGCCGTCGTACGCCCGCTGCGGCTGATGATCACCAGGACCAGGGGGAAGATGCCCAGACCGAAACCGAACATCACGGCGGGAACCGAGGCGAACGACGTCGGCAGCAGAAGCATTGCGGGGATTGCCAGGAGGGTGGTCCCGCTGCCGAGGTACAGGGCAGGTCGCATCATGCCGGGCCGCGAGCCGATGGCCAGGAGGATCATGCCACCAGCCACGGACACCAGCTGCATGAGTCCGAACTGGAGGCCGCTCTCGGAGGCGCTGAGTCCCTGGGTTGTCAGGATGTAGGCAAACCAACTCATCACGGCATACGCCAGGAGGCCCTGCAACGTGAAGATGGAAGTGATAAGGAATCCCAGCCGGGTGCGCAGGAGCGGCCACATCGACACGTGCTCTTGGCTGGCCTTGCGTGATGAGCGGTGGGTGTGGAGGACCATCGGAAGGAAGCCAAGGAGTGCGGCGACGCCAAGGAGTCCCCATGCGGCCAGGCCCATCGACGGCGAGCCCAGTTGCTGCGCCAAGGGCACGCTGACCGCCGCGGCGAAGGTGGCACCCGCGGACATCGTGAAGGTGTAGAGACCGGTCATCATGGACGTCCTGCTTGCGTAGTGCTCGCGGATGTACGACGGCATGGCCACGTTGCACACTGCCAGGCCGGACATCGCCAGCACTGTTCCGGCGAGGAGCGCACCGGTTGCGGGGACGCTGCGGACCAGGAGCCCGGCGGCCAACATGGCGAGCGCGACGAAGATCGATTTCTCGACGCCGATCCGGCGCGATAGCCACGAGGTACCCAAACCCGCGACGGCGAAGCACAGCAAGGGGATCGACGGAAGAATCGACGCGACGAGCGCCCCGTATCCGAGGAATGCCTGCAAATCGTGGAACAGCGCCGCCGCGCTCGTGATGCCGGCACGCAGGTTCAGGCCGATGAGGATGACGGCGATGATCCCGACGACGGCGACCACCTTGGATTTCGGCGCTACAGTACCGCCGGTGGTGGGCACAGTTGTTGTTTCCGTTGCGTGGGGAGTCGGGTGAGTCGAAGCCATGCTTAAAGGTTAGACGTTTGATGTTTGGCGCGCGAAGTTTTGTGGCGAATCTCTCTGTGCCGCGGCGGGAGCCCAACTGACTCGCACTTAATGTCGTTTTGGACGCTCGTAACGACAACAAATGCGAGTTAGTTGGGGAGGGCCGACGGCGACGGCGGGTGGGGAGGACCGACGGCGGCAGGGAACCTTAGCGCGGGTTGCGGGCGCCCAGCCGTTGCACCGCCAGGGCGAGCCACAGCTGCACGCGGTCCGGCGTCTGGGCGGGGTCATAACCGGTAAGGTCCGTGATTTGCGCCAGCCGGTAGCGCACCGTGTTGCGGTGCAGGGTCAGGGCTTCAGCGACGGCGGCCACCGAACCATTGTGGTTGAGGTAGCTTTCCAGGGTTGAAACGAGCTCCGAGCCGTGCGCGGCGTCGAACTTGCGCAGGGGGGTGAGCGCCTCGCTGGCCATGTCCGCCAACGGCACATCCTCGCTCGCCAGCAACAGCGAGGTCAGGCTGAGCCGCTCGGGCTCGTTGACCGGCAGGCCGTGCGCCACGGCGTCGCGCGCTTCGAAGTAGCTCCAACGCACGCCGTTCGGCTTCGTGTACGCGCCGCCGATTCCGATCACCGCGTGGATCCCCGCCTCCAAAAGGTGATCACTGAGGTCCTTGGCGAGCGCGCTCGCGGAACTGCCGTCGTCGGGCACTACCGTCACCAGGTCCTTCCCGACGACGGCGGTCACCCCGCCGTCGAGCGACTGCGGAAGCGATGTGCTCCCGAGTTGCTTGTGATGGGCTGTTGAAACCACCAGCAGCACCACGTTCTTGCGCGTGCTGTTGATTCCGACGCCGGCCAGGCGGCGGGCACCCTCCACCGTGTCCAGGGTTCCGTGGATGACATCGTCCAGTACCTGGCCCGCCAAGGCCCGTTGGCTCTGGCGCTGCTTGACCATGTTGTTGAGTTCCACGCTGATCAGGTTCTGCGCATAACTGACAATCCCGGTGTCCCCGAAGGGTTGCCTGATCCATAGCGTGCAGGCGTCGCGACGGCCTGTCGGAATGGGAAAGGACGCCCAATCGTCAGCCGTCGGCGCGGGTTTGCCGGGCACGCTGTTGTAAAGCTGGGCGCTGAACTGGGTGAGCGCGATATCGGTCCGGAGCATGCTGCCCAACTGCTTGAGCAATTCGCCGAGGCCGCCCCCGGTCAGCAGGGCCCGGGCCAGGATCTGGTGGCCGGCGATGAGGCGCTCCAGCTTGGAGTAGTGGTCGGCGGATTGGGAATCGGCCACGAGTTTTCCGATGGCGATGAAAGGGGTCTCGTAGGGGACTTCCACGAGGGGCAGGCCCCAGCGGTTCGCTTCCGCAACGAGGGCGGAGGGCACGGCTTCATGGGTCAGCCCGGTCCCGAAGCCGATGCCGACTGCTCCCGCGCGCTGGACCTGGCGCACGAAACGGCGCTGTTCCGCGGCGCCGTTGAGCCTGAGCCCCGTGGTCAGGATCAGTTCGCCGCCATTGAGGAAGCGTTGGGGATCCTCCTGCTCCGTCACGGCCACCCATCGGATGTCTTCGTTCCAGGTGGTTTCCGCGAGGCCGGCTTTGCGGAGTCGAAGTGAGGGGACGGCGACGAGCGCGGCGAGTGACATTGCCATGCCAAAAAGGATATCCCTGCACTGGTCATTCGCACTAAGCCGTGGTGGTCGGGGTGTGCACCTGACTATTCCGCGCTGCGGGGTGCTGGCATAGGCTCGGAGCAGCTGCAACCAATGCCTAGACACCGAAAGAGGTTGTACACCGTGGTCCAAACCTTGCAGAACTTCATCAACGGCGAGTTCGTCACGCCGGCAGGCACCGAACTGCTCGACATCGTGAACCCCACCAACGGAGAGATTGTGGCCCATGCGCCTATCTCCACGGCGGCCGACGTCGATGCCGCCATGAACGCGGCGAAGGAAGCTTTCAAGTCCTGGAAGCATGTCACGCCGGGCCAGCGCCAGCTCATGCTGCTCAAGCTCGCCGACGCCATCGAGGCCAACAGCGATGAGCTCGTTGAGGCACAGCACCGCAACACCGGCCAGGTCCGCGCCCTCATTGCATCCGAGGAAGTTGCCGCCGGTGCAGACCAGCTCCGCTTCTTCGCCGGCGCCGCGCGCATCATGGAAGGCAAGTCCGCAGGCGAATACTTCGAGGGCCACACCTCGTACGTCCGCCGCGAACCGATCGGCGTCGTGGCCCAGGTTGCCCCGTGGAACTACCCGTTCCTCATGGGTATCTGGAAGATCGGCCCAGCCCTCGCCGCAGGCAACACTGTTGTTCTCAAGCCCTCTGACACCACGCCGGAATCCACCTTGGTCCTGGCCCGCCTGGCGGGGGAGATCTTCCCGGCCGGCGTCCTCAACGTGGTCCTCGGCAACGGAGCCACCGGGTCCATGATGGTCGAGCACAAGGTCCCGGGCCTCGTCTCGATCACCGGTTCCGTCCGTGCCGGCATTGCCGTAGCCAGCGGAGCGGCCAAGGGCCTCAAACGTGCCCACCTGGAGCTCGGCGGCAAGGCCCCGGCCATCGTCTTCAAGGACGCCGACATCAAGAAGAGCGCAGCGGCCATCGCCGAATTCGCCTTCTTCAACGCCGGCCAGGACTGCACGGCCATCACCCGCGTGCTGATCGAGGACTCCATCCACGACGACATGGTTGCCGCGATGGTGGAGCACACCAAGACGCTGCACACGGGTTCGCAGAACGACGACGAGAACTACTTCGGCCCGCTCAACAACGTGAACCACTTCAACGCCGTGAACTCGGTAGTGGAGCACCTCCCGGCCAACTGCAAGATCGAAACCGGCGGCCACCGCGCAGGTGAGAAGGGCTTCTTCTTCGAGCCCACCATCATCACCGGCGCCAAGCAGAGCGACGACGTCGTCCAGAAGGAAACCTTCGGTCCCGTCATCACCGTCCAGAAGTTCACCACCGAGGCCGAGGCACTCGAGCTCGCGAACGACGTCGAATATGCCCTGGCCTCCAGCGTCTGGACCACGGACCATGGCACCGCGATGCGGATGAGCCGCGACCTGGACTTCGGCGCGGTCTGGATCAACACCCACATCCTGCTGACCGCTGAGATGCCCCACGGCGGCTTCAAGCAGTCCGGCTACGGCAAGGACCTGTCCATGTACGGCGTCGAGGACTACACGCGCATCAAGCACGTCATGTCCGCCCTTGATGCCTAACTCAGGCGCCTAGCGCCCGACGCCCACACACGGCAAGCATAAGAAAGAAAGAACCATCATGACCGCAACAGCACATGAAATCACCTACCGCCTGGACCAGAAGCGCAGCATCAACGGCGCCTTCCCCGGCCCCAAGTCGCAGGCCCTGAACGAGCGCCGCGCCGCCGTCGTCGCTGCCGGGGTGTCCTCGGGCGTGCCGGTCTACGTTGAGGATGCCGACGGCGGCATCATCCGCGACGTCGACGGCAACTCCTTCATCGACCTCGGCTCCGGCATCGCCGTCACGAGCGTTGGTGCCTCGGACCCCGCCGTCGTCGCCGCCGTCCAGGACGCTGCAGCGCACTTCACCCACACCTGCTTCATGGTCACGCCGTACGAGGGCTACGTCGCCGTCGCCGAGCAGCTGAACCGCCTCACCCCGGGCGACCACGAGAAGCGCACCGTGCTCTTCAACTCGGGCGCCGAAGCAGTGGAGAACGCCGTCAAGGTGGCACGCCTGGCAACCGGTCGTGACGCCGTCGTCGCTTTCGACCACGCCTACCACGGCCGCACCAACCTGACCATGGCGCTCACTGCCAAGGCCATGCCGTACAAGACCAACTTCGGCCCGTTCGCGCCCGAGGTCTACCGCATGCCGATGAGCTACCCGTTCCGCGAGGAAAACCCGGAGATCACCGGTGCCGAGGCCGCCAAGCGCGCCATCACCATGATCGAGAAGCAGATCGGCGGCGACCAGGTTGCCGCGATCATCATCGAACCGATCCAGGGCGAGGGCGGCTTCATCGTTCCCGCCGAGGGCTTCCTGCCGGCACTGTCCGCGTGGGCCAAGGAAAAGGGCATCGTCTTCATTGCCGACGAGGTCCAGTCCGGTTTCTGCCGCACGGGTGAATGGTTCGCCGTCAACCACGAGGGTGTTGTCCCGGACATCATCACCATGGCGAAGGGCATTGCCGGCGGCCTCCCGCTGTCCGCGATCACCGGCCGCGCGGACCTGCTCGACGCCGTCCACCCGGGCGGCCTCGGCGGCACCTACGGTGGCAACCCCGTTGCCTGCGCCGCAGCGCTTGCGGCCATCGGCACCATGGAGCAGCACGACCTCAACGCCCGGGCCCGCCACATCGAGGAAGTCGCACTCGGCCGCTTGCGTGAGCTCGCTTCGGAAGTTCCCGCCATCGGCGACGTCCGCGGCCGCGGCGCCATGCTGGCCATCGAACTGGTACAGGCCGGCTCCAAGGAACCGAACGCGGAATTGACCAAGGCCGTTGCCGCGGCGTGCCTCCAGGAAGGCGTCATCATCCTGACCTGCGGCACCTACGGCAACGTCATCCGTCTGCTGCCGCCGCTGGTCATCAGCGACGAACTGCTCCTGGACGGCCTCGAGGTCCTGGCTGCAGCCATCAAGGCCAACGCTTAGCCGCAACCTTCAGGCGGACATGCCCGCCTCTAGGTGCAAGGGATGGACATAGTGCGACTATGTCCATCCCTTGCGTTTAACAATGGGCATGTCCACTGGACGTCAATGGGCATGTCCATTGGTGCTAGGTAGCGCTGGGCATGTCCGGCGGTCCTAGGCGGCGCTGAGCCGTGCGTTTTTCCTGATGACCGAGTTCTTGCGTGCCGTGCGCAGCATGTCGAGGGTCAGGAGCAGCAGCGCCAGCCACACGATCCCGAAGCCCACCCAGCGGTCCGGCGTCATGGCCTCGTGGAGGACCGCCAAAGCCACGATGAACTGGAGGATCGGCGCGAAGTATTGCAGCAGGCCGATGGTGGTCATGGGCAGGCGGCGTGCGGAGGCACCGAAGAAGAGCAGGGGCACGGCGGTGATGATGCCCGAAGCCGCCAGCAGCCAGAAGTGGCCCGGGCCGTTGCTTCCCAAAGTACCTGCTCCCATGAGGCCAAGGACAAGCATGGTGGCGCCGGCAACGGGAGCGAGGACCACGGTCTCCACCGTGAGGCTCGTGATGGCATTGACTTTCGGTCCTACGCGCTTCTTCACGAAACCGTAGAGGCCAAAGCTGAACGCCAGGACCAAAGCGATCCACGGCAGCTTTCCATAGGAAACCGTCAGGACGCCGACGGCGATGAATCCGATCACGACGGCGGCCCACTGGAGCGGGCGGAGCGTTTCCTTCAGGACGAACACCCCAAGGAGCACCGACACGAGCGGGTTGATGAAATAGCCGAGCGAAGCTTCGACCGCGTGCCCGGTGGTGACGCCGAAGGTGTACGTCAGCCAGTTGATGGCGATCAGCCCGGCAGCCATCGCGAGCGGTCCGAGGACGGCCCGGTCCCTGAAGGCATTGCCGAGGAGGCGCCACGTCCGGGTGATGGTGATGAGCAGGGCGCAGAAAATGAGCGACCACACCACCCGGTTGGCGACGATTTCCACGGCTCCGGCGGGTTGCAGCACCACGAAGTAGAGCGGAAGCAGGCCCCACAGGCCGTACGCCCCGATACCGAACACGACGCCCGCCGTCGTCTCCTTCTTTGCCGTGGCAGCAGCGGCGGCTGAAGCTGAAGAAGCACTGGTGTTGGACTGGGCAGGCACGGTTTGCTCGGGCGTAGACACAAAGTCAACAACATCACATTTTGCGAGGGTATTCCTGACCGTACGGCCGGAAAGTTTTTGTGATTTTCCTCGCCCGGTTGTGTCACCTCCCGCCACGTACTGCCGCTCCGGCCACAACTGAGAACTAGAATTGGAAACTGCGCGCCCCACTACGCGGGGCGGTTACCTGTCTCAGAAGGGTTCACGGTGTCCAACTCGGCCGAAACCACCTCAAAACGTCCATTGCGCGTCGCCATTGTCGGCGCAGGACCGGCCGGCGTGTACGCCGCGGATATCCTGACTAAATCGAATGAGGTCAAGGATGGCGACGTCGAGGTCAGTATCGACCTTTTCGAGGCATACCCTGCACCGTACGGCCTGATCCGCTACGGCGTTGCTCCGGACCACCCCCGCATCAAAGGCATCGTCAACGCGCTGCACAAGGTCCTGGACCGCGGAGACATCCGCTTCCTCGGCAATGTGACGTACGGCCGCGACCTCACGCTGCATGACTTCCGCTCTTTCTACGACGCCGTGATCTTCTCCACCGGGGCCATCAAGGACGCGGAGCTGAACATCCCGGGCATCGAGCTTGATGGCTCCTTCGGCGGAGCCGATTTCGTCTCGTGGTACGACGGCCACCCCGACGTGCCTCGCGAATGGCCGCTGGATGCCAAGGAAGTGGCAGTCATCGGGAACGGCAACGTGGCGCTGGACGTGGCCCGTATGCTCTCAAAGCACGCCGATGACCTCCTGGTGACCGAAATCCCGGACAACGTGTATGGGGCCCTCAAGGCTTCCCCGGTCACGGATGTGCACGTCTTCGGCCGGCGCGGTCCAGCCCAGATCAAGTTCACTCCGCTGGAACTGCGCGAGCTCTCGCACTCCAACGACGTGGACATTGTGCTGTACCCGGAAGATTTCGAGTTTGACGAAGCCTCGGACGAGGCCATCCGCAGCAACAACCAGATCAAGACCATGGTCAACACGCTGACCAACTGGCTCGTCGAGGAACATGCCGAAGCTGAGCAGCCCTCGTCCCGGCGGTTGCACCTGCATTTCCTGCACAGCCCGGTGGAGATCGTTTCCGAAGACGGCTCCGGGAAAGTGTCCGGCATCAAGTTCGAGCGCATGCAACTGGACGGCACAGGCAACGCCAAGGGCACCGGCGAGTTCGTGGACTATCCGATCCAGGCCGTCTACCGCGCCATCGGCTACCACGGTTCCCCGCTGGACGAACTTGAGTACGACGCCCGCCGAGGTGTCATTCCGAATGACGGCGGACGGGTGCTGGACGCCGACGGCAAGCCGGTGCCCGGGATCTACGCGACCGGCTGGATCAAGCGCGGACCGGTCGGCCTGATCGGGCACACCAAGGGCGACGCCCTGGAGACCATCGGTTGCCTCCTGGAGGACCGCCTCACCCTGCCCCCGGCCGAGAACCCGGATCCGCAGGCCATCATCAACCTCCTGGAAGAACGGGGCATCGAGTACACCACCTGGGAAGGCTGGAACAAGCTCGATGCGCACGAAGTAGCCCTCGGTGCCGCATGGACCGCCGAAAACCCGGACGCCGGCGTCGTACGCGAACGCATCAAGGTGGTTCCGCGTGAGGACATGATCGAGATCTCACGCGGCTAGCGGGTCACCGCCGGGTGGCGGCGAAACCGTGGGTGTGGGCCGTAGGCAAAGCCGTGCGACGCAACTAGACTGGCCCGTACTGTGCTGCGTCCGGTTTTGGGAGTTCGATGAAGAATCCGATCCATCCGGCAGCTTCGGTCAACAATCCCGCCGAGCTGCTGCAGCATCACGCCCGGGCAGGGCACGAGCAACTGGAATCGTGGCGCTATGGTCTCCGGGACGCCACGGAGCTTCCCGGCCTGCGCAAACTGATCAAGGAATCCTGGCAGCGATCCGCGCAGCTCAAAGCGAACCCGGACCAACCCGAGGCGCCGCTGGTCATCGACCTCGACGAACTCGAGGAATACCGCCGGCAGCACCCCCTGGCCACCATCATGCCCGTCATCCAGAAGCTCCTCATCCAGCCCAGCTATGAGAGCGGCCTGCTGGTCGCCGTGGGGGATGAGCTGGGCCGCTTGCTGTGGGTGGACGGTAATCCCGCGATGCGGCGCCGCGCCGAAGGCATGATGTTCGTGGCCGGCGCGGACTGGTCCGAAGCAGCGGTCGGCACGAGTGCGCCGGGGACGGCGCTCGCGTTGGGCCGCGGCATCCAGATTTCCGGCGCCGAGCATTACAAACGCTCCGTCCACCCGTGGAGTTGCACCGCGGTTCCGTTCCACGACCCCGACTCGGGGGCCCTGCTCGGCGTCGTCGACATCACCGGCACGGAAGCCGCCGTCGCACCCCACACGCTTTCCCTCGTCGAGGCAACCGTGGCGGCCGCGCAGGCGCAATTGCGCGTGGAGAGGCTCCAGCTCGCGGCCACCAATCAGTCTGCGCCTGCCGGACGCCGGAACTCGCCTCCCGCCGCCGGCTCGCGCCAGGGGACAGGACTGTACCGGAACAGCCTCCAGCTGCTGGGCCGGGACCAGGCCTTGTTGAGCATGGGAGGACGCAGTATTCCACTGTCCGCGAGGCACAGCGAGATCCTCGCATTGCTGGGTACCCGTCCCGAGGGACTCAGCGCCGAGGAACTCGCCCTGGCCCTGTATCCGGGGGACGGCTCGAGCGTGACATTGCGCGCCGAAATGGTGCGCTTGCGGAAGGTTCTCCACGAGCTCGACCCCGCCGCGGTCCCGGAATCCCGCCCGTACCGGCTCCCGATCGACCTCGGCCAGGATGCCGCCCAGGTGCTGTCCTGCCTGCAGCGGGGCGCCCACCGCATCGCGCTGGAGATCTACAAAGGCGCCGTCCTTCCGCATTCGGAAGCACCCGGCATTGTCGAGCTCCGCGAGAAGGTATCGGCGCTGTTGCGCGAAGCGGTCCTGAACGACGGCAGTGCCGAGGCGCTGCTCAAGTATGCCGGGCTGCCTGAGGCGAAGGACGACGTCGACGTCCGGCGTGCCGCCCTCAGGCTCCTGCCGCCGCGCTCGCCGAAGCGGGCCGCCGTCGTCGCCGAGCTTGAACGCCTGGAAACCGAACTGTCGGCCTGACGCCGGCCCCTCGTGTGGCACTCGGGAAATACGGAGTTTCGGCCCTTATCGTAGAACCGAGCCAAACGAAAGAAGCCTCCTCCGTGTTGAACAAACGCCTCGCCGTTGCCCTGACCATGTCCGGACTCCTTGCCGGAGCCACAGCCTGTGGGGCACCCGCCCAGACTGCGCCCGCATCGGCAACGACGTCAACTGCGGCCACCACAGCTGCCCTTGCCGGTTGGGAACTCGATCCAGCCGCTGGCGCCCAGAGAATCAAGGCCGCAGGCCTGGATATCCTGACCGCCGAAGGCACAGCCGAGCACTATCACGCCCACCTGGACGTCCTGGTTGATGGCAAAGCCGTCACGGTCCCGGCTGAGATCGGCTTCAGTTTCGGTGCCGACGGGCAGCCCAACGGAATCTCGGCGCTGCACACCCACGACACGTCCGGCGTCATCCACATCGAAGCGCCCACGCCCGGCCTGAAGTACACGCTCGGCCAGGTCCTCAGCGAGTGGGGAGTCCTGGACGGTAAGGATGCCACCGGAGCACCGCACAGCGGGACCGGCGGATGGACCGCCTACGTGAACGGCGCAAAGCAGAATGCGCCGGTGTCGGCCGTGGTTCTCAAGGCCCACGACGAGGTGGTCCTCTCCTTTGGAACCGCACCTTCGCCGGTTCCGAGCTCCTACGATTTCCCCGCAGGACTCTAACTTCCCCGGTGCGGCAGGGGGGTACGTCCCCGAAGTGATCTGAACCACAGGGTTGCAACCTGCTTGCAACCTTCCCGCTCCTACGCTGATGGCACAGCAACGCCACCATCATGCGCAGCAAAGGAGCTACAGATGACTGTTTATGCACAGCCGGGTGCCGAAGGTTCGAAGGTCACGTTCAAGGACCGTTACGAGAACTGGATCGGCGGGGAGTGGGTTGCCCCGGTCAAGGGGCAGTACTTCGAGAACATCACCCCGGTGACCGGGAAGGCCTTCTGCGAGGTGGCCCGGGGCACGGCCGAGGACATCGAGCTGGCACTGGACGCCGCGCACAAGGTGGCTCCTTCCTGGGGCAAGACTTCGGCCACGGAACGCGCCGCGGTCCTGAACAAGATCGCCGACCGGATCGATGAGAACGTCGAGCTGCTTGCTGTGGCCGAGACGTGGGACAACGGCAAGCCGATCCGGGAAACCCTGAACGCGGACATTCCCCTCGCGGCGGACCACTTCCGCTACTTCGCCTCCGCGATCCGTGCCCAGGAAGGCCACTTGTCCCAGCTGGACGAAGACACCACGGCGTACCACTTCCATGAGCCGCTGGGTGTGGTGGGCCAGATCATCCCCTGGAACTTCCCGATCCTCATGGCCGTGTGGAAGCTCGCCCCGGCACTTGCCGCGGGCAACGCCGTCGTCCTCAAGCCCGCAGAGCAGACTCCGTCCTCCATCCTGGTCCTCATGGAACTGATCGGCGATCTGCTGCCCGCCGGCGTCGTGAACGTGGTCAACGGGTTCGGCGTCGAGGCCGGCAAGCCTTTGGCGTCCAGCCCGCGGATCCGAAAGATCGCCTTCACCGGCGAAACCACCACGGGCCGGTTGATCAGCCAGTACGCGTCCCAGAACCTGATCCCGGTGACCCTGGAGCTGGGCGGCAAGAGCCCGAACATCTTCTTCGACGACGTCGCCGCGCAGAATGACGCGTTCTACGACAAGGCCCAGGAAGGCTTCACGCTCTTCGCCTTCAACCAGGGCGAAGTGTGCACCTGCCCCTCCCGCGCCCTGGTCCAGGAAGGCATCTACGATTCCTTCATGGCAGACGCCGTGGCGCGAACCAACAAAATCATCCAGGGCAATCCGCTGGACACGGACACCCAGCTCGGTGCCCAGGCCTCCAACGACCAGCTCGAGAAGATCCTTTCCTACATCGACATCGGAAAGCAGGAAGGCGCCAAGGTCCTCACCGGCGGCGCCCGCGCACAGCTCGACGGCGACCTGGCCGGCGGCTACTACGTCCAGCCGACCATCTTCGAAGGCCACAACCGGATGCGGATCTTCCAGGAGGAGATCTTCGGCCCCGTGGTGTCCGTGACGAAGTTCAGCGACTACAACGACGCCATCGGCATCGCCAACGACACCCTCTACGGACTCGGCGCCGGTGTCTGGTCCCGCAACGGCAACGTCGCCTACCGGGCGGGCCGGGAAATCCAGGCCGGCCGTGTCTGGGTCAACAACTACCACGCCTACCCGGCGGGCGCCGCGTTCGGCGGCTACAAGTCCTCCGGCATCGGACGCGAAAACCACGCCATGATGCTGGACCACTACCAGCAGACCAAAAACCTGCTGGTCAGCTACAACGAGAACAAGCTCGGCTTCTTCTAAGCCGCGCCCCACCCGGCGGAGGGACCAATCCAGGTCCCTCCGTCGGCCCTCCCTGGCCACCCCTCAGGAAAGCAGCACCCGTACCGCACTTTTAGTTTTGACGACGCAAGGATTTCGCCAATGACGACGACAATGCAAGCAGCCGTAGTAACAGAATTCGGAAAAGAGCTACAAATCCAGTCCCTTCCCCTTCCCACTCCCGGACGCGGGGAAGCGCTGGTCAGGGTCATCACCAGCGGTGTCTGCCACACAGACCTGCACGCCGCGGACGGGGACTGGCCGGTCAAGCCTTCACCGCCCTTTGTGCCCGGCCACGAAGGTGTGGGCGAAGTGGTGGCCCTCGGTGAAGGCGTCACCGACTTGGCCATCGGAGACCTCGTGGGCAACGCCTGGCTCTGGTCAGCGTGTGGCGATTGCCAATTCTGCCGGACCGGTTGGGAGACCCTGTGCGAAGCCCAGAAGAACGCAGGCTACAGCGTGGACGGCTCTTTCGGGGAATACATGCTGGTGGACAGCCGGTTCGCAGCCAGGATTCCGGCAGGTTCGGATCCCGTGGAGGTCGCTCCGGTGCTGTGCGCCGGAGTCACGGTCTACAAGGGCCTGAAGATGACCGAAGCCAAGCCGGGCCAATGGGTCACCATTTCCGGCATCGGCGGCCTGGGTCACATCGCTGTCCAGTACGCAGTGGCCATGGGCCTGCGGGTCGCCGCAGTGGACATTGCCGACGACAAGCTCGCCCTCGCCAAGAAACACGGCGCCGAGCTGACGGTCAACGCCCTGCACGAAGATCCGGCGGAAGTCATCCAGCGGGACACCGGAGGCTGCCACGGGGTCCTGGTCACGGCCGTGCATCCTTCGGCTTTCGGGCAGGCGATCGGCATGGCCAGGCGTGGCGGGACCATTGTCTTCAACGGACTCCCTCCCGGCGACTTTCCTGCGCCGATCTTCGAGATTGTGCTCAAGGGCCTGACCGTCCGGGGCTCGATCGTGGGAACGCGCCAGGACTTGGAGGAAGCGCTGGACTTCTACGCGCAAGGCAAAATCCACCCGACCGTTTCCACACGGGAGCTCTCCGAGGTAAACGCGGTCTTTGACGAAATGAAGCATGCCAAGATCGACGGCCGCGTGGTGTTGAGGTTCTAATGCGCCACAACAGGCTTGACGCCGCAGTGACGCTGCCCGGGGAAGACTTTTCCCGGGTGGCGCTCACCGCCGTTTCCAGAGACCTCCTCCGGAAGTTGTGGGAGCAGCACGGTCCGCTCATGTTCCATCAGTCAGGTGGTTGCTGCGACGGTTCCTCACCCATGTGCTACCCGGCCGGCGAATTCATTACCGGTGATTCGGACGTTCTGCTCGGACTTTTCGACATTGGCGAGCCCGAGCGGCCGCAGCCTGTGGAGTTCTGGATGTCCCGGGAACAGTTCAATTACTGGTCCCACACCCATCTGACCGTGGACGTAGTGGACGGCCGTGGGAGTGGCTTCTCGGTGGAATCGCCTGAGGGGAAGCGTTTCCTTATCCGTTCCACCTTGATGGATTGGAACGTCCCCAAGCTCTGAAGATGGGCTGCGCTTTTGTCTCACGATTCGGGACAAATGTGGGGGTCCATTGGCTGGACACTACTCTTGATGAGTCTGTTTCTACCCCCTCATCAAGATTGTGGACTCTCCTATGAACCTCTTCCGGACCAAATCGATCGAGCAGTCCATTGCGGACGCCGATGAGCCCGGACGCAAGCTCAAGCGTTCCCTCAGTACTTGGGATCTGATGATCATGGGCGTTGCCGTGGCCGTCGGCGCCGGGATCTTCTCTGTTGGCGCCAAGGCCGCCGCGAACTTTGCCGGCCCGGCCGTGACGATCTCCTTTGCAGTCGCAGCCGTCACGTGTGCCTTGGCCATCATGTGCTACGCCGAGTTCGCTACCGCCATCCCGGTGGCTGGGTCCGCCTACGTCTTCACCTACGCCACGATGGGAGAAATCCTCGCCTGGATCATTGGCTGGAACCTCATTCTTGAACTGTTTACGGCAGCCGCAGTCATCGCCAAGTACTGGGGCATCTACTTGAGCAACGTGTTTGCCCTCATGGGTGTGGACATGCCCCCGGCCTTGAACATCGGCGGCGTGGATCTCTATTGGGGCGCGTTCCTGATTGTTGCGATCTTCACGGTGCTCCTCGTTCTCGGTACCAAGCTCTCCGCCCGCGTGGGCAATGTCTTCACGCTCATCAAGATCGCCGTGGTGCTGTTCGTCATTGTTGTCGGCTTCACCTACGTGAAATTCTCCAACTACGCGCCGTTTGTCCCGGCATCGCAGCCTACGGGGGGCACTGACGGCGCGGATGTCATGAAACAGTCCTTGTTCGGCTTCCTCACCGGCGCGGTTCCGGCACAGTACGGAACGCTGGGTATCTTCGCCGGCGCAGCCTTGGTGTTCTTTGCCTTCATCGGCTTCGACGTGGTTGCGACTTCCGCGGAAGAGGTCAAGAACCCGCAGAAGACCTTGCCCCGGGGTATCTTCGGCGGGCTGGCGCTCGTGACGTTGCTCTACATCCTGGTCTCCCTCGCCCTGACCGGCATGGTGTCGTATACCCAGCTGGCGCAAGCGAAGAACCCCACCCTGACCACGGCCTTCGAGGCGGTCGGAAACACCGACGCGGCCAAGGTCATTGCCTTTGGCTCACTGATTGGTTTGACCACTGTCATCATGGTGCTGCTCATGGGCCTGGCACGCGTGGTCCTTGCGATGAGTCGCGACGGTCTGCTTCCGCGCGCCCTGTCCAAGACGAGCGACAAGCGCTCGACGCCGGTCCGCCTCCAGATCATCTGTGGCGCTGCCGTGGCCATTGTTGCCGGTCTGACAAACGTGGATGTTCTCGAAGAGATGATCAACATCGGTACCCTCTCGGCCTTCGTGATGGTCAGCCTCGGCATCCTGGTCCTGCGCAAGAAGCGCCCGGATCTGAGGCCGGCTTTCCGGGTTCCCTTCGGCAAGGTGCTTCCGGTGGTTTCGGCCGTCCTGTGCGTCTACCTGATGACAAACCTGGCCGTGGAGACGTGGATCTTTTTCGCCGTCTGGCTGGCAATCGGCCTGGCAATCTACTTTGCCTACGGTCAGCGCCACTCCCGCCTGAACGAGAAGTTCGCGTCCGCGAAGGCCGTGGTGTCCGGGCAAGACGCTTCGTCCGACGGGGCCTCCGCGTCCGACGGGGCCTCCGCGTCCGACACGAGCGGCGACGACGAGGACAGCCTCAGCAAGGTCTGAACAGACACGGATTCATTGCCGCGGCCGAACTCACGGCCGCGGCAACGACCCCAATGATTATGGCGCGGCGTGCTCGTTGACCCACTCCACGAGCGGGCGCAGGACCTCCCAACGCTTGGCGATTTCTTCCTTGGCTGAGGGCTCGGACATCCATGCGGGTTCTCCCAAAGTGACCCCTGCAGACAACGACTTGTGCTTCAAGAGCTCCGCGCGTGGATGGTCTTTGTCGAAACCACGCGGAACGGTCTTGAGCTTCTCGCCCTCCACCGTGAAACCTGCGGCGGCGATGGCATCGACGATTTTCTGGAGTTCTTCCCCGCTGGCCGGCGAATCCGTAGCGGCACGGAACCGGGCGATCTGTTCCGGGGTGCGCGAGTGGCATCCGCCGCCGATCAACAGGCCGTCTGCACTGAGCTGGAGGTAGAAGCCCACGCCCTCGTTGTCGGCTGCAAATGCTCCCTGTGCCGTCTTATACGGGGACTTGTCCTGGGAGAAACGGATATCACGGTTGGGACGGAAGACCTTGCCCGGCCCGAATCGGGGCTCAAGCTCCTCCAGCAACAGTGTCAACGGCTCTTTCACGGCGGAGTCGTAGATGTCTTTGTGCGCCAGCCACCATTCGCGGTTGTTGTTCTCTTCAAGCTCGGCATAGAAAGCGATTGCCGCTGCGGGGATCCCGGTAAATGTGCTCATGCAAGGATCCTATGGATGACAAGGCCGGGCTAGCCAGAGACGTTGGCGGCTATGTGGAAAACCTGCCGACAGCCCCCGCTATTCATGCGCATCAAAAAAGCAACCCCGCCGCGGAGATTCCGCAGCGGGGTTGCTTCATGGGTGGCGTTGTTACAGCTTGTTGGCTGCCTCTGCAGCCGACTCGTTTTGGCCGGCGCCGAGGTTGGCGCGCAGTTTGGCACCGAGTTCAGCATCGACGTTGGTCCAGTACTGGATGGCGCGTTCCTTGATGCCGGGGCTCTTGACACCGCCCACGGCGCCCGTGATGGTCTCGAGCAGGCGGGCCTTGGCGCCGTCGTCGTAGACCTCGCGGTACAGCGCGCCGGCCTGGACGAAGTCGCCGTCCTCGGCATGCAGGGAGTGCGCGGAGAGCGTCAGCTCGCCGTCGTTCTCCCAGCCACCGGCCGGGTTCTGTGGCTCAACAGCGGCCGGGCCACCCACGGAGTTCGGTGCGTAGACCGGAACCGAAGGAGCATTGAACAGGTAACGTCCCGCGCCGTCCTGGCTGTAGTTGTTGACTTGGTTCTTCGGCTGGTTCACCGGGATCTGGGCGTGGTTGGTGCCCACGCGGTAGCGGTGTGCGTCAGCGTAGGAGAAGATGCGGGCCTGCAGCATCTTGTCCGGGGAGGCGGCGATACCCGGAACGAAGTTCGACGGCGCGAAGGTGGCCTGCTCGATCTGCGCGAAGTAGTTATCCGGGTTCTTGTTGAGCTCCATGGTGCCCACGTGGATCAGCGGGTAATCCGAGTGCGGCCACACCTTGGTGAGGTCGAACGGGTTGAAGCGGTAGGTCTTGGCGTCCTCGTAAGGCATGACCTGCACGTGCAGTTCCCAGGACGGGAAGTTGCCGGCGGCAATGTTCTCCTGGAGGTCGCGAATGTAGAAGTCCGCATCCGAGCCGGCCAGCTCAGCGGCTTGGTCGCCCGTGATGGTCTTGACGCCCTGGTTGGACTTGAAGTGGTACTTGACCCAGAAGCGCTCGCCCTCGGCGTTGATCCACTGGTAGGTGTGCGAGCCGTAGCCCTGCATTTCACGCCAGGAAGCCGGCAGGCCGCGATCGCCCATGAGCCAGGTGACCTGGTGTGCGGACTCGGGCGAGAGAGTCCAGAAGTCCCACTGCATGTCGGCGTCGCGCAGGTGGGTGCCCGGGAGCCGCTTCTGGGAGTGGATGAAGTCCGGGAACTTGATGCCGTCGCGGATGAAGAACACCGGGGTGTTGTTGCCGACCAGGTCGTAGTTGCCCTCGGAAGTGTAGAACTTGACGGCGAAGCCGCGCGGGTCGCGCCACGTGTCCGGGGAGCCGTTCTCGCCTGCCACGGAGGAGAAACGGATGAGCATGTCCGTCTCGACGCCGGGCTGGAACAGGGCAGCCTTGGTGTACTTGGATACGTCCGAGGAAGTCTTGAAGGTACCGAAAGCGCCGCCGCCCTTGGCGTGGACAACACGCTCCGGGACGCGCTCGCGGTTGAACTGGGCGAGCTTTTCCACCAGGTAGTGGTCGGTCAGGATGATGGCACCATCGGCACCGACGGACTGGGAATGCGCGTCCGAGGTGACGGGGGCGCCCGACTGGGTGGTCGAGATGTTCGCGGTCATCGTTCTCCTATTTCGTGGGTTACTTGCGTTTGAGTAGGAAGCTGTTGTTTGGCCTGGCAGTCCTGGCAGATGCCTTGGTACAGGACGTCTGCGATCTGGATGGTCATGGGTTTGGAGTGCTCATCCCAATGCGGGGTGAGGCAGGGGGCATGGCCTACTGCGCAGTCGACATCTTCCACCCGGCCGCAACTGATGCAGACGGCGTGGTGGTGGTTGTCGCCCACCCTTGTCTCGTAGAGAGCGGGAGAGTGGGGCGGTTCGAACCGTCGCAGCATCTGCAGGTCCGTGAGGTCGCTCAGCACCACATAAACAGACTGCGCTGTCAGTTCGGGAAGATCCTTGCGTGCGGCAGCCAGGATGCCTTCGGCGGGGGAATGTGGATTGTGCTGAACGGCAGCAAGGACGGCAAGCCGCTGCTTGGTCACGCGGCGTCCGTGGGAATGCAAGGCGGAAGCCCATGCTTCCTGGTCTGCCGTGTGATCTGCCATACGCCCATTGAAGCACTTATTATGAGTGCTTCACAATAAGGCGAGGCTAACTTCAGGTGAACCTGCCCGACGGCGGCCCTCACCGCAGCCGCTAACCCTACGCCCGCGGCGCTCCGGGAGGGTGGGCGGGTTGCTGGATAGGGTTGGACGGTGGCAAAACTCCTGGCTGACATGACCCCGCTTCGCGAAAGCCCCGCATTCCGCCGCCTGTGGCTGGGCTCGTCGGTGTCGATGGTCGGATCCCAGTTGACCCTGGTTGCCGTAAGCCTCGAGGTCTACAGCATCACCCAGCAGAGCCTCTATGTGGGTCTGCTCAGCATCTTTGCCCTGGTTCCGCTGGTGATTGCGGGTTTGTTTGGCGGCGCCCTTTCGGATGCCTATGACCGGCGGAAAGTCGCCATTGTTGCGTCCCTCGTTTTGTGGGCCTGCAGCGTGGCCCTCGCACTCCAGGCGTGGTTCCAGCTGAACAATGTCTGGATCCTGTTCCTCCTCGTCGCGATCCAGAGCGGCGCGCAAGGCATCAACGGACCAGCACGCAGCGCCATTATTCCCTTGCTGGTCCGCAAGGAACTGCTGCCCGCCGCCAACGCGTTGAGCATGCTCAACATGGGTATTTCCATGACGGCCGGCCCCCTGCTGGCCGGCGTTCTGGTCGCGTCGAGCGGTTTTGGCTGGACCTACACGATCGATGCCCTGAGCTTCGCCTTCGCGCTGTGGAGCCTTTTCAAGCTCCCGGCCCTTCCCGCGGCAGCGAACGCGTCGGCACCCGGCCTGCGCTCCGTCGTCGAGGGCTTCCGTTTCCTGGGCACCCGGCCGAACCTGCGGATGACCTTCATCATCGACCTCATTGCGATGATCTGCGCCCAGCCGCGCGCCCTCATGCCCGCGATCGGAGCCACGATGATCGGGGGTGGCGACACCACCGTGGGTGTGCTGCTGGCTTCCGTGGCTGTCGGCGCCTTCCTGGCGGGGTTGTTCTCCGGACCTTTGGGGAGGGTGCGGCGCCAGGGCACTGCGGTGGTATGGTCCGTGGCCGGATGGGGATTCTCGATCGCGGCTTTCGGCCTGGTAGTGGTCCTTGCCGGGGACGCCGGACGCGGCGGCGTGACGCTCTGGATCATCCCGGCGGCAATGTGTTGTGCCGTTGCCGGAATCTCGGACTCGGTCAGCGCGGTCTTCCGCACCACCATCCTGCAATCGGCCACTCCGGACCACATGCGGGGACGGCTGCAGGGCGTGTTCATCGTGGTGGTTTCCGGTGGTCCCCGAGTGGGGGACATGCTCGCCGGTGGCGTCACCAAGGTTCTCAGCGAAGGCTGGGTGCTGCTCCTGGGCGGCGTGCTGTGCGCAGTGCTTGCGTGGCTCGTGGCGCGCGGGCAGCGCGGATTCCTCCGCTACGATTCCCTCCATCCGGTGCCCTAGCCCGTGTTGAGCCCACACGCCCAAGTAGCTCGCAGTTGTTGTCGTTATGGCGGCCCAGAACGACATTAAATGCGAGTCAGTTGGGCGGAACGTCCGGGCCGCCGTCGGCGTTAATCGGAACAGAACCAACACCGGGCCGACTGCAAGAAAGTAGTGAAGTGCACAATCATCACAATGGACTGAAGACCGCAGCGCTTTTCGGTGTGCTCTGGGCAGTGCTGCTGGGACTTGGCGCCCTGATCGCCGCGAGCACCCGCAGTGCTGGGCCCATCTGGATCATGGCTCTGATCGGCGTCGCGACAACGGCCTACGGATATTGGAACAGCGACAAGATCGCCATCCGCTCCATGGCCGCCTACCCGGTGTCGGAAGCGCAGGCTCCGCAGCTGTACCAGATCGTCCGGGAACTCTCCGTGCGGGCGAACCAGCCCATGCCGCGGATCTACATTTCTCCGACCATGGCCCCCAACGCCTTTGCCACGGGACGCAATCCGAAGAACGCCGCCGTGTGCTGCACCGCGGGCATCCTGAACTTGCTCGACGCCCGCGAACTCCGTGGCGTCCTCGGGCATGAACTCATGCACGTCTACAACCGCGACATCCTCACCTCGTCCATCGCGGCCGCCGTCGCCGGCGTCATTACTTCGGTGGGCCAGATGCTGCTGTTCTTCGGCGGCGGGGACCGGCGGAACGCCAACCCGTTTGCCATGATCGCCATGGCCCTCTTGGCCCCGTTTGCCGCCTCGCTGATCCAGCTCGCCATTTCCCGCACCAGGGAGTACGACGCCGACCACGACGGTGCGGAGCTCACCGGCGATCCGCTGGCGCTCGCCTCAGCCCTGCGCAGGATCGAAGCCGGCGTGAAGCAAGTGCCGCTGCCACAGGATCAGCGACTCGTGAACACTTCGCACCTCATGATCGCCAACCCGTTCCGCGGCGGCGCCATGACCAAGCTGTTCGCCACCCACCCGCCCATGCGTGAGCGCATCGAGCGGCTTGAGCGGATGGCTGGACGCCCGCTCTCCTAGCCGGCGGTCCCGTAAGTTACCCCACCGGTGCCGCGTCCGACGACGGTCGGCTTCATGCGAACAAGCCCTCACCAATGAAGCCGCCCGCCTTAATGCCCGGGGGTACCGCGAAAATGCCCGATCCCGTGTGCTTGAGGTACTCCAGGGCCAGTTTGTCGCTTTTCGCCATGGCCATCTGCATGGGCACGTAGTGCGTCCGCTGGTCCTTGACGAAGGCGACGAAGAACAGGCCCGCGTCGAGGTGGCCGAGCCCGTCCGAACCGTCGATGTAGTTGTAACCGCGGCAAAGCATCTTCACGCCGTTGTTCTGGTCCGCGTGGGCGAGGCGGACGTGGGAGTCGATGGGAACCAGCGGCGCGCCGTCGCGGCCCTTGATTCCAAAGTCAGGAGACGTGAATTCCTCTCATCCACGCTTCACCCTGGCGGTTTCCGGCGGTGGCCCAGACGTGCTCGTTGAGGAGTGCCGTGTCTTCCGACGTCAGGTTTGCCGTGCCGTCCTTGAATCCGAAGAGGTTGCGCGCGGTCGTCTGGGCCCTCGACGTGGAGGAGGTCCGGCCGAAGCCCAGCTGGGACCAGCGGACGCGCACCCTGCCGAAGCCGATGCGTGCGAGGTTCCGGGTCGCGTGCACGGCGACCTGCGTATCGTCGGCGCACGCCTGGACCACAATGTCGCCGCCGGTGCGTTCTGGCTGCAAGGCGTCGCCGGGGAAGTGCGGCAGGTCAATCAGGGCATCGGGCCTGCGGCCCTCAAGGCCGAAGCGCGGCTTGCCGTCCTTTTCGAAGAGGCCCGGGCCAAAGCCGAACGTCAAGGTCAGCTTGGCCGCCGCGAGATCGAGCGCTTCCCCGGTGTCTTCCGGCGGCGCATCGTAGGGGCCATCGACTGCGCCAGTCGAGCCCGCTGCGCGCCCTCGGAATCGCGAAGTTATCGCTAGTCCCGACCCCAAAAAGTTGTCTGGTGTGACGCACCGCTCCATCAACGACTGCCGCATTAACGACGACGGCGCGTCGCCCGCTCAGGGGGCAACGCGCCGTCGTCGTACTTCCGGATAACGGCCTGGGCCGCGGCGAACTCCTAGCTGCGGAAGTTCACGAACTGGAGATCGGCCTCTTCGAACTTCTTCAGGATGTTCATGGTTTCCTGCAGGTCATCGCGGGACTTAGAGGTGACGCGGAGTTCGTCGCCCTGGATCTGGGACTTGACGGACTTCGGGGCCTCGTCGCGGATGATCTTGTTGATCTTCTTCGCGATGTCCTGCGCAATGCCCTCCTTGATGGAGCATTCCAGGCGGAATTCCTTGCCGGAGGGGTACGGCTCGCCCTGGTCGAGGGACTTCAGGGAGATGCCGCGCTTGATGAGCTTGGACTGGAAGACGTCCAGGACGGCAAGGATGCGGTCCTCGGAGTTGGCCTTCATGAGGATCTTCTCGCCGCTGAAGTCGATCTCCGCGCCGACGCCCTTGAAGTCGTACCGCTGCGCGATTTCCTTCTGGGACTGGTGGAGCGCGTTGGCGACTTCCTGCTTGTCTACCTTGCTGACGACGTCGAATGTGGATTCGCCTGCCATGATTCTCCTTGTGATCGTTGGGGGTGGCCCGGAAACGGGCGGTTTTGTCTGCCATCCAGCCTAGTACGGAAGCGCCCGGCGTGTGCCGAACGTTCACAGTTCGCTCACAGCACACGTATGGCCGGAACTGAGACTGCCCCGACAGAGTTGTATCAGTTTGAAGAGCCCATCCTGAAAGGGAGCACCATGAGCAACCAAGCCGTCCGCTACGTCACCAAGTCAGCCGCTGCCGCCGCCGGTTCAATCGGGGCCGCTGCCGCCACCGCCGCAAGCGCGGTTGCAGCCGCAGCGCTTGCGGCCTCCGTGGTCTTGAGCCCGGTCCCGGACGCGGCATCTCGGATGGACGGCATTCACGCGGACCTGTTGCGGGCCGTGCAGCTCAACCAGATCACGCTGGAGCAGGCGGCCAGCTTCGAGGCCAAGCTGGCCGGGCGGATACTTGGTGACGCCTGAGATTTTTGCCTGCCTTGAGGCTTCGAGGCCTCGATTCGATTCTTCGGCAGAAGTTCTGTAAGGTTGTCTTGCTCGCGCTTACCGGATCGGAAACGAAACGATGATCGGGAGTGACTTCTTTTGAAGTTCGGCAGATTACCCGAGCGGCCAAAGGGGGCTGACTGTAAATCAGCTGGCAACGCCTACGGGGGTTCGAATCCCTCATCTGCCACAAAATGAAATCCCCGGAACCATATGGTTCCGGGGATTTTTTTGTTTGTCCGTGGCGCTTTGAGCGCCCCGTTCGACGCGGAAAATTTCCTGCGCGGCGCGGATGGGCTCTCGACACTCGGATTCCTGCGTCGACAGGAATTTTGCGTGTCGACGACGGAAGTCCGGGTTAGCTAGCGCTGCCCGGCTCCAGCCAGTATCCGTCCTGGTGATGAACGAGTTGCCGGCCCAGGCCTCCGGAGAGCTGGATCCAGAGCGTGCTGCGATCATCGGTCATGCCGTCCAAGGTGCCCACGATCCTGTTGCCGCGGGTGTTCTGCAACACCAGCTCCTGGTGGAGGGGAAGTTCCGGCCACACGTGTGCGTGTGCCGTGATCGTCGGGGTGGTGCTCACGGGATCTCCTTGGTGCTTTCTGCAAATTGTTTTCGGACATTCTTCCCGGGGCATGTGAACCGGCGGTAAACGACATGCCATGGAGCGACACACAAAACGAAGGCGCCCGAAATGTTACCGAGGAGTAACATGGCGATTATGCATTTGCTTCTCCGAACCCTCTTGATCTTGTTCACCTCGTCCAGGCGGAGCCGGCTCAGCGTTTGGGGCACGTCCTCGTTGCCTATGCGCGTGCTACCCACGGACATCGACATTGCGATGCATGTGAACAACGGCATGTATTTTTCGCTGATGGATCTTGGACGCTTCGACCTCATGGTGCGGGCGGGGATCTGGCAAAAGATGCGACGCCGCCGCTGGAGTCCCGTGGCCGCGGGGGAGACCATTGCGTTCCGGAAGTCGTTGCAGCTTTGGCAGCAGTACACCATCGAGTCCAAGATCATCGGGCTCGATTCCAAGGCGATCTACTTTGAACAACGCATGGTGGTCGACGGCGAGATCTACGCCCGTGCGCACATTGCCACCCGGCTTGTCGCGAAGGGGCGGCCCGTGAGCCAGGAGGAGATCCTGGCCGAGTTTGGCGAGCCTCCCTCGGACCTCGAGCTTCCGGAATGGCTCCACGAGTGGCGCGAGAATAATGCGCTCCCCGGCGCGCGCAAAGCCGCCCCCCACTTCTGGCACTAACCGAAGGTACCGGGCGGCGCCAAACCGCCCGGCCGCCGTCGTGCTTTATTCCCGGTTTGCCGGGTAGCGAACAAGGGCGACTTCGAAGGCGTGGTCGCGTACCGTGGAAGCATGGCTACAGTTGACATCACCGGCGAGCAGTTCGCATCGACCATCGAGGGCAATGACATTGTCTTGGTGGATTTCTGGGCTGCGTGGTGCGGCCCTTGCAGGCAGTTTGCGCCCACGTACCAGGCCGCTTCCGAGAAGCATGACGATGTGTTCTTCGCCAAGGTGGACACCGAGGCCGAGCAGCAGCTCGCTGCCGAAGCAGGTATCTCCTCGATCCCCACGCTCATGGCCTTCCGCGAAAAGGTCCTCGTGTTCTCCCAGCCGGGCGCACTGAACGGACCCCAGCTGGAGCAGGTCATCGAGGCCGTCAAGGGGCTCGACATGGATGAGGTCCACGCGCACATCGCGAAGCAGCGCGCGGAAAACTCCTAGAGGCGCTCGAGCTTCACCGGCTCCGCGAGCAGCGCGCTGAGGGATTCGTTGAGGTCCTGGACCGCGATGCCCTTGGAGTGGACGTCGAGGTGCTCCTCGGAGGCCCACTGCTCGGTCAGGACGAGCTTGTCCTCGGTGGCTTCGGTGAGCTCGTAACGGATGCAGCCGGGTTCGTTCACTACTTCGTCGATCGCGATTTCCAGCGCGAGCTTGACGCGGAAGAATTCGCCGTCGTTGGGAATGAACGTGGCCTGCAGGTCAATGGGTGCACTCATGGGATTCACCTTACCGGCTGGTCCGGCGAGGCCCTGAAATATTTTGTAGGACTTCCAAGCAAAAGTCTTCTCTTGGCCCCGCGGAGTTGGTAGCGTGCGTTCATGCTTTCCTACACAGCCGGGGACACTGACGTCCCGCTGCTTGAAGAGACCATCGGCGCAAACTTTGAACGCGTCGCGGCGCGGTTTCCGTTGCGGGACGCGCTCATCGAAGCCGCCGTGGTGCCCGGCGATGAGGCTCGGCGCTGGAGTTACGAAAAACTGAACGACGACGTCGACCGGCTCGCGCGTGCGCTGCTCGCGATGGGCGTCGCGAAGGGTGACAGGGTAGGCATCTGGAGCCCGAACTGCGCCGAATGGACCATCCTGCAATACGCCACGGCGAAGGCCGGCGCGATCTTGGTCAACGTCAACCCGGCATACCGGAGCCACGAACTCGAATTCGTGGTCCGACAGAACGGCATGCGGATGCTGGTGGCCGCGCCTTCGGACAAGAACAGCGACTATGTGGGCATGGCCCGGGAGGCCTTGGCTAGCTGCCCTGAGCTTCGGGAGCTTGTGTTCCTTCCCGATCTTGGACTGGACATGCTCAACGCAGGCGAACCGCAAAGCGACGCCGAGCTGACGTTCGCCGAGCTGCTCAAGCGGGCGGACGACGTCGGGCCCTCGGCGCTCAAGGCGCGCATGGCGGAACTGGATCCGCACGATCCCATCAACCTGCAATACACCTCGGGAACTACAGGATTCCCCAAGGGTGCCACGCTGACACACCACAACATCCTCAACAACGGCAACCAGATCGGCAGGCTCCTGGGATACACCGAACGCGACCGCGTGGTCCTTCCGGTGCCGTTCTACCACTGTTTCGGCATGGTCATCGGGAACCTGAACGCGCTGAGCTTCGGAGCTGCCACCATTATTCCCGGGCGCGGATTCACCCCGGGTGCCGCCCTGGAAGCGGTTCAGGATTTTGGCGGCACCTCGCTGTACGGCGTGCCCACCATGTTCATCGCCGAGTTGGCTTTGCCGGACTTCGCCTCGTACGACCTCTCCACGCTGCGCACAGGGGTCATGGCCGGCTCACTGTGCCCTATCGAAGTCATGGAGCGTGTCATCGCGGAGATGAACATGCGGGACGTGGCCATTTGCTACGGCATGACCGAGACTTCGCCGGTATCCACCATGACCCTCGCGGCGGACACCCTGGAACAGCGCACCACGACTGTGGGCCGCACGATGCCCCGGCTCGAGTCCAAGATCGTGGATCCGGGCACCGGCGAAACCCTGGAACGCGGGGGCATCGGCGAGTTGTGCACACGGGGCTACGCAGTGATGGACGGGTATTGGGGCCAGCCGGAGAAGACAGCCGAAGCCATCGACGAGGACGGCTGGATGCACACCGGCGATCTCGCCCGGATGGACCCGGACGGGTTCATCGTGATCGAAGGCCGCATGAAGGACATGGTCATCCGGGGCGGCGAGAACGTCTATCCCCGCGAGATCGAGGAGTTCCTGTACCGGCATCCGGCCATCCAGGACGTCCAGGTCATTGGGGTTCCCGACTCCAAATACGGCGAAGAACTGATGGCCTGCATCATCCTCAAACCGGGAGCAACTTTGGACCTGGACGGGGTGCAGGAGTTCTGCCGCGGCAGGCTGGCCCACTTCAAGATCCCGCGCTACGTGGACATCAGGGAGAGCTTCCCCATGACGGTATCCGGCAAGGTGCGCAAGATCGACATGCGCGAAGAAGCGATCGCCCGCCTGGGACTCTAACTCCAACGCGGGGTCACTTACGGCCCATGCCGGGCAGCAACATGGGCCGTAAGTGACCCCGCGTTGGCGTGGTTGGAAGTCTGCCTGTGGATAACTGCTTGCAGGGGTCAAATTGCGGCCAAACTGGATCCCATGGTCCGCATCATTCCGCTGCCGAACGAACTCAGCAGCCGTCCTTTCACGGTCTATGAATCGCGCGGCCTTGGCGTCGCTCCGAAGCGGCTGCGGGCCAGGGACGTGTCCGACGGCGGCCGCCTGATCTACTTGCCCGCGGGTCGTGAGTTTGAGTTTGCCGAAAGGGCACGCGTCCTTGCCGCGGCAACTCCGGGCGCCTGGGTGTCCCATGAGAGCGCCGCGATATTGACCCGGCTCGGCCTTCCTCCGTGGCTTGGCGACGGCGGGACGATCCACCTCAGCAAACCCCATGCGCTTCCCCGGGTCCGCCGGACGGGAGTGACTGGGCATCGGGTGCGCGTCCTCCCGGGCGAAGTCACGGAAATTGACGGAATTCCTGTGTCCTCTCCATCCCGGACGTGGCTTGACCTGGCGCATCAGTTGCCGCTGCGGTACGTGATTGCCATGGGCGACCAGTTGATCCGCATGCCCCGGCCGGGCCTGGAAGGACGGACGGAGCCCTACGCGGACAAGGAAGGGTTGCGCCTCCTGATCCGGCAGCATCCGAATATGAAAGGCGTCGAGAAGGCCCGGCTTGCCCTCGACGACATGCGCGTCGGAGCGGACTCGTTTCCGGAGACATTCCTGCGGCTGGCCATGGCGGATGCACGATTGCCTGAACCGGAATTGCAGCTCTGCCTCGATCCGGATGATCCGTGGTCGCCTTCCGCGGACCTGGGGTACCGGCGATTCCGGATCGCCGTCCAGTATGACGGTGCCCCGCACCTTACGCGGGAACGGCAGACAAGGGACAACCGGAGGGACGAGGCTTACACCAGCGCCGGCTGGTCCTACTTCAAGGCCAACGCCGATGACCTGGCCGAAGGGTTCGCCGGCCTCATTGTCCGGATCAAGCGGGCGAAACCCCCAACGCGGGGTCACTTACGGCCCGTGCCGGGCAGCAACATGGGCCGTAAGTGACCCCGCGTTGCCAGGCTTTAGTGTCCCCGATGGTCCTGGATGGTCATCCGCGGTCCGAACGTCGGCTTGCGGAAGCCGCTGAGCCCGAGCATCCGGACCACCCGCTGCCGGTGCCCGCGCCACGGTTCCAGGAGGGCGATCATGCCAGCGTCGTCCGTTTTCCTGCCCGTGAGCGCGTAACCGACGTACGAGGCCAAATGGTAGTCGCCCACCGCGATCGAGTCCGGGCAGCCATGGGTCCGCTGGACAACCTCCGCGGCCGTCCAGATGCCGATTCCCGGGATGGTCTGCATCTTGGCCCCGGCTTCCGCCGCGCTGAGTGAGGCGAGCCGTTCAAGCGCGACGGCGGATCGCAGCGCCCGCATGACAGTCCCCGAGCGCTGGGGACCCACTCCGGCTTTGTGCCACTCCCATGAAGGGATGGCCAGCCATTGGGCGGCGGTCGGCGCCACGAGGAGGCCCGATGGCATGCCCGACGTCGGGAGGCGGCCCGCGCTTGGCGCTGCGGTGCCGTACCTGTACATGAGGTAGCGGTAGCCCCGGCGGGCTTCGATGGTGGTGACCTTCTGCTCAAGAATCGTGGGCACAAGGGAGTCCACCACGCGGCCGGTGGTGGGCAGTCGGACGGCGAGGTTCCGGCGTCGGGCTTCCCTGACCATCCGCGGAAGGGTCGCATGGAAGGAGGCGTCGTCAAAGCCGGACCAGTCGTCCCGGCTCCCCAACAGCGCTGGTACGGAGGCAATGGCGGAACCCGCGCCGGGGCCCCAGGCCTGCGCATCGACAGACGTGTCTTGGCCGGTTCCCGCGGCCGTGAGGCGCAGCGTGGCCGGGCCGGCCGGCGTCGTGAAGGCCATCCACACGCCGTCCTGCCGTGCAGCGAAGGACGGATCACCGTTGCCGCGCATGAGGATTCCCACGGTCTGCAGAAGGTCGAAGGGGCCGCCGGGGTGCCATCGCACTGACGCGTCGGCCGTAGCCGCTGCGGCCGGTGGGACATCGACGATGGTCATTCATTCATGGTCGCATGCTCGTCGGACAACACCGGACATGTTCCGAAACAAGCAGTCCGAGAGGCCCCTTACGCCGCGAAACCCACACGACTAGACTCCACGTGTGGCGCGGGGCGTCTGCGCCTTCCAGGACAATCTCAGGAGAACGCAATGGCCGGTGTAGTGCATTTTGAAATCCCCGCGGACGACAAGGAGCGGGCCAACACTTTCTACCAAGGTGCCTTCGGCTGGATGCTCAACCCCATGCAGGAAATGGACTACACGATCGCCATCACCACGCCTTCAGACCCGCAGACAGGCATGCCGAGCGCGCCCGGGGCCATCAATGGTGCTCTGTTCCCGCGCTCGGAAGAACTGAAGACGCCCATCATCACGGTTGACGTCGAAGACATCGAGGCTTCGCTCGGCCAGATCGAGAGTGCGGGCGGATCCGTGGTCAAGGGCAAGGACGCTGTTCCGGGCATGGGCTACTACGCGTACTTCAAGGACACCGAAGGCAACATCCTCGGCCTCTGGCAGACCGATCCTTCGGCAGGAGGCTCTGCACCGGCTGAGTGAGGGTGTCCCGCTAGCTTGACCCGCGTGGCCGTCCCCGGCCGAACCGAAGCGCACGCGGCCCGGCACAGGTCTGAGCCTCGGCTGCACCGGAGCAGTCCCGACCAAGCGGTAACTTGGTACCTATGAAGTACGCCCAGTCCGTCCTGGACCTCATTGGCAATACACCGCTCATTAAGCTCAACCACGTGACCGGGGACATCAAAGCCACCATCCTGGTGAAGCTCGAATATGTGAACCCCGGAGGCTCGATCAAGGACCGCATCGCGGTGAAGATGATCGAGGAAGCCGAGCGGGACGGAAAGCTCAAGCCGGGCGGAACCATCGTGGAACCGACCTCGGGCAACACGGGTGTCGGACTTGCCCTGGTGGCGCAGCAAAAGGGTTACAGGTGCATCTTCGTCGTCCCGGACAAGGTGGGCGAGGACAAGCGTGCCGTGCTCCAGGCGTATGGCGCCGAAGTTGTGGTGACTCCCACCTCCGTGGCCCCGGACAGCCCGCAGAGCTACTACAGCGTCTCCGACCGGCTCGTGTCCGAGATCCCCGGAGCGTACAAGCCGGACCAGTTCTCCAACCCCGCTGCTCCCGGCAGCCACTACGAAACCACCGGGCCCGAAATCTGGCGCGATACCGATGGGAAGATCACGCACGTCGTGATCGGCGCGGGAACGGGCGGCACCATCACCGGCACAGGCAGGTACCTCAAGGATGTATCCGCCAACCGGCCGGAGTCCGACGGCGGCCGCGTCAAGGTCATCGGCGCAGACCCGGCAGGCTCGGTCTACTCGGGCGGCACGGGGCGCCCCTACTTCGTGGAGGGCGTCGGCGAGGACATGTGGCCGGCCAACTACGACAAGACCGTGCCGGACGATGTCATTGCCGTCAGCGACGCGGACTCCTTCGAGATGACCCGGCGCCTGGCCCGCGAGGAAGGCCTCCTGGTGGGCGGCTCCTCGGGCATGGCAGTGGTTGCCGCCCTGCAGGTGGCCAAAGACCTTGGCGAAGAAGCCGTCGTCGTCGTGATCCTGCCGGACTCCGGGCGCGGCTACCTGGCGAAGATCTTCAACGACAAGTGGATGCGCTCCTATGGTTTCCTCTCCGGCGGCGAGGAAGCCTCGGTGGGCGAGGTCCTGAAGTCCAAGACGGGCGAGATGCCGGACCTCGTCCACATCCATCCCAACGAGACCGTCCGCGATGTCATCAACATCATGAACGAATTCGGGGTCTCGCACATCCCGGTCCTCTCGCAGGAACCGCCGGTGGTCATGGGCGAGGTGCTCGGCGCCGTCGATGAGCGCACGCTGACCTCCAAGCTGTTTCGCGGCGAGGCGAAATTGACCGACAAGATCTCCGAGCACATGGGGGAGCGCTTGCCGGTCATCGGCTTCCTGGAAACCATCTCCGCCGCGCGCGAGCTGCTGTCCGACGTCGACACCGTCATGGTGACGTTCGTCGGGGCTCCCGTGGGCATCCTGACCCGCCACGACCTTCTCGCCTACCTGAGCAACTGACACTAGGAGTTCACATGTCTGCAAACGAAGCAGGATTCAACACGCGTGCCGTCCACGCCGGCCAGGCCTTCGAGCCGCGCACCGGCGCCGTGGTTCCGCCGCTGCACTTCAGCTCGACATATGCCCAGGACGGCATAGGCGGTTTGCGCGACGGCTACGAATACGGCCGCGGCGGCAACCCCACGCGCGATGCGCTGCAGGAGCAGCTCGCCGCGCTCGAGGGCGGCACCCACGCCTACAGCTTCAGTTCGGGCCTCGCCGCGGAGGACTCCCTGATCCGTGCCGTTGCCCGGCCCGGCGACCACATCGTCCTCGGCAACGACGCATACGGTGGCACCTACCGGCTCATCAACCGCGTGCTCGGTGAGTGGGGCATCGGCAACACGCCAGTGGACATGTCCAACCTTGATGCCGTGGCGGCGGCCGTCGCGGCGAACAAAACCCGCATCGTCTGGGTGGAGACTCCTTCCAACCCGATGATGAAGGTCACCGATATCGAAGCGCTCGCCAAAGTAGCGCACGACGCCGGTGCCCTCCTTGTCGTCGACAACACCTTCGCGTCGCCCTACTTGCAGACCCCGCTCGCCCTGGGCGCCGACGTCGTGGTCCACTCGACCACCAAGTACATCGGCGGCCACTCGGACGTCGTGGGCGGAGCGATCGTGGTGAAGGACGCCGAGCTGGCCGCGAAGATCGGCTTTGTGCAGTTCGCCGTCGGCGCCGTGTCCGGACCCATGGATGCGTTCCTGACCACCCGTGGTCTCAAGACGCTCGGCGTGCGCATGGACCGCCACAGCGAGAACGCCCAGGCGGTGGCCGAATGGCTGCTGGAGCGCCCCGAGGTCGAAGCCGTGCTGTATCCGGGACTGCCTTCCCACCCGGGCCACGAACTCGCGGCCAAGCAGATGAAGAAGTTCGGCGGCATGATTTCCGTGCAGTTCAAGGGCGGCGAAGCTGCGGCCCGCAAAGTGGCGGAGTCCACCCAGGTGTTCACGCTGGCCGAGTCCCTGGGCGGCATCGAGTCCCTCATGAACTACCCCTCGGAGATGACGCACGCTTCGGTCAAGGGCACCGAGCTGGCCGTTCCGGTCAACCTGATCCGGCTTTCCTGCGGGATCGAGGACGTCGAGGACCTGATCGCGGACCTTGAGCAGGCGATCGGCAACATCGCGGACTGAATGCTCCTCCACTTCTGACCTTCTTTGATTGTCGATCCGGCCGGGACACGCCATCACCACGGCATGTCCTGGCCGATCCTCTTTCAAACCTGGTCGCAAGGGGAGAGCCGCCCCGTCAAAACCTAGCTTTCTTTAGGAAAGCCAGCTAATCTCAGACCATGCCCTTACGATCCGATTGGTCCGAGCGGACGTGCAGCCTGGCGCGCGGCCTCGATATCCTCGGCGATCCTTGGGGAAGCCTGGTGCTGCGGGAGGTCTTCTTCGGCAACGGCCGGTTCGATGCCATCAAAACCCGCCTCCACATCGCAGACAACGTCCTCAGCAAAAGGCTGGCTTGGCTGCTTGAGTCGGGCCTGCTCGCCCAACGGCCCTACCAGGATGGCGCCCGCACCCGCCAGGAATACGTCCTCACGGCCAAAGGGGAAGATGCCTTGCCCGTCTTGAACGCCATCATTCTCTGGTCCGAGAAACATCTCGATGCGCCTGCGGACAACGCCCACATGCGCGTGATCCACACCGGTTGCGGACTGCCGACGGCGTCGGCTGATACCTGCTCCCACTGCGGTTCCCGCCTGACCGCGGCCAACACCAGCTGGCATAGCCTCACGCGATCGGAACACCCCGTGACCTTGGCCACTGCCCCCGCCAGACGTGACCTCCTGGACGAATCGGAGCCCTCCGCATGACCGCACCCAATCCCACCAAACTTTCCGCTGGCAAGACTCCGCGGAAGCGTCGACTCCACCCCGCCTGGATGGTCGCCGCCGTCGCGTTCCTGGCACTCGTAGGCGCGGCCGGTTTCCGGGCGGCACCCGGCGTGCTCATGGTGCCGCTGCAGCAGGAATTCGGCTGGTCAACAACCGTCCTGTCGCTCGCGGTCAGCATCAACCTGCTGTTGTTCGGCCTCACCGCGCCCTTCGCTGCCGCGCTCATGGAACGCTTCGGCATCCGCACTGTCACCTCGATTGCCCTCTGCCTGATCGGCCTCGGCTCCGCGCTGACGGTGTTCGTCAGCCAGTCCTGGCAGATCCTGCTGACCTGGGGTGTGCTGATCGGGCTCGGCACCGGTTCCATGGCCCTGGTTTTCGCGGCCACCATCGCCAACACGTGGTTCTCCAAGAACCGTGGACTCGTGATCGGCATCCTGACGGCGGGCAGCGCCGCCGGGCAGCTTGTGTTCCTGCCCTTCATCGCGATGCTCGCGCAGAGCCCGGGCTGGCGCGGCGCCTCGCTGTTGATCGCCGCCGGAGCGCTCGCGGTAGTGCCGCTCGTGTTGCGCTGGCTCAAGAACTCACCCGCCGACGTCGGGGTCCAACCTTACGGTGCGGAATCCGAGGAGCCGACGACGGCGGAAGCCGGCCCGGTCGCGGAAGTCGCCAACGCTGAAGGCGCCAAGACGCCCAACGCCGCCGTGCGCGCACTGCAGGTCCTCAAGCGCGCCAGCAAAGTGCGCACGTTCTGGGCACTCGTTGCCGGTTTCGCCATCTGCGGTGCTACCACGAACGGCCTGATCGGCACCCACTTCATTCCCTCGGCGCACGACCACGGCATGCCGGAAACCACCGCGGCCGGCTTGTTGGCCGTCGTCGGGATCTTCGACATCGTGGGCACCATCGCTTCCGGTTGGTTGACGGACCGCTTCAACCCCAAGGTGCTCCTTGCCGTGTACTACCAGTTCCGCGGGGTCGGGCTGCTGGTGCTGCCCGTGCTCCTGAGCTCCACCGTGCAGCCGAGCATGATCCTGTTTGTCGTGGTGTACGGCCTGGACTGGGTGGCCACGGTGCCTCCGACGGCGGCCATCTGCCGCAGGGTGTTCGGGGCGGACGGATCAGTGGTGTTCGGCTGGGTCTTCGCCGCGCACCAGCTTGGAGCCGCGGCTGCAGCGTTCCTCGCGGGTTACATCCGGGACGCCACGGGCCACTACACCTATGCATGGATCGGTGCTGCCGCGATGTGCACCGTGGCAGCCGTCATCAGCGCCACCATGCGTAAAGACGCGGCCAGGAAGGAACCGGTCCCGGTCGGAGCCTAGGCCCGGTCGGCTAGGTCGGGCGCGGGACCGGCGCTTGGCCTGCGCCAGTGAAGTCAGCGGAAAGCCGGGATGCCCGTGATGTGCTGGCCGAGGATGAGCGTGTGGACCTCGTCCGTGCCTTCATAGGTGCGCACCGATTCCAGGTTGTTGGCATGGCGCAGCGGCGGGTAGTCCAGCGTAATGCCGTTGCCGCCCAGGATGGTGCGGGCGTCGCGGGCGATCTTGATTGCCTCGCGCACATTGTTGAGCTTGCCCACCGAGATCTGTTCCGGTCGCAGTTTGCCAGCGTCCTTGAGCCGTCCGAGATGCAGCGCGAGAATGGTGCCCTTCTGGATCTCCAGGACCATGTTCACGAGCTTCTCCTGGGTCAACTGGTAGCTGGCCAAGGGCTTGCCGAATTGCATGCGGCTTCCGGCATACTCGAGCGCGGCCTCGTAGGAGTCGCGGGCCGCGCCCATGGCACCCCAGGCAATGCCGTACCGCGCCTCGTTAAGGCAGGAGAACGGGCCGCGGAGGCCCAGCGCACCCGGGAGGAGGGCCTCGGGACCCAGCCGGACGGCGTCGAACACCACATCGCACTGGATCGAGGCCCGCATGGAGAGCTTCCCGTCGATGGGAGCCACGGTGACTCCCTGAGCGCCGGCCGGAACCAGGAAGCCGCGGATGCCGTCGTCGGTGTTTGCCCACACCACCGTGACGTCGGCGATCGAGGCCATCCCGATCCAGCGCTTCGAACCATTCAGCACCCAGCCGGCGTCGTCTCCCGTCCCGTCGCGGCGCGCAAAGCTGGCCATGGACGACGGGTCCGAACCCGCCGTCGGCTCCGTCAAGGCAAAGCAGCCGATCAGTTCGCCGGCAGCCATGCGCGGGAGCCATTGTTCCTTTTGCGCTTCGCTGCCCCAGCGGTGGATCGCCGTCATGGCCAGGGAGCCTTGGACGGACACGAAGGTGCGGATGCCGGAATCGCCGGCCTCGAGTTCCATGGCTGCGAGTCCGTATTCGACGGCGGAGCGGCCCGGGCAGCCGTAGCCCTCCAGATGCATGCCAAGGACTCCGAGCTCGCCGAGTTCCGCCGGCAGTTCCCGCGGGAACAATGCCTCCTCGTACCACCGGCCGATGTTCGGGCGGATCCGCTGGTCGGTAAAATCGCGTACCTTCTCACGAATCTCCAGTTCCTCAGGGGCCAAGAGGGAATCGAGGGCAAGGACATCGGAGGTATTCGTCGTTGAATGGCTCATGCCAGCATCCTAGGCCGGACATGTTCCTCGCGGCGGCCTGCGGGCGCAGGAGCGGCACCTCCGCCGTGCCAGAATTGAGCCATGGCCGCGGCAGACGTGAACGCAATAGGACTGCCGCTACGGGCAGTCAAGGGGATCGGGCGACGCCGCATTCTGGCGGGCCTGGCCTTGGCCCTGCTGCTGCCCGTCGCGATCGAAGTCCTGGTGTCCGCGCTGCAATACCGGAATTTCGCCATGATCATGCTGTTCCAGCTGGCCGTCTCGGCAGCGGTTGCGGCAATCGGGGGCCTGTGGCCGGCCGTGGTGTCCGCCGTCCTCGGCAGCATGCTGTTGAACTACTTCTCGGCAGATCCGGTGGGTTCCCTGTCCATCGCGGATCCCGCTACGCTTCTCACCCTGGTCATCTTCCTTGCTGTGGCGTGCGGAGTGGCGCTCGCCGTCGGTTTGGCGACCAGGCGGGCCCAGGAGGCTGCGCATTCCGGCGCCGAGGCAAGGGCCCTCAGCGAGCTGGCCCTTCGTATCCTGAGCTCGGACGGCAGCCTCGAGTCATTCCTGGACAAGATCCGCGTCAACCTCGGCATGGAGGCGATGACGCTGCTCGCCACGTTTGACTCGCCGGACGCCCCCGGGCCCAACTGGCAAGTCCTTGCAAGCTCCGGGATTCAACCGCCCGTGACCCATGCGGCAGCCAACCATGCCGCCGTCGTCGATCGCAACTACACGCTCCTGCTCCGGGGCGGACCGCTTTCCGAACAGCATCGCCGCATGCTCGCCGCGTTCGGCGCCTTCGTGGTGGCGTTGAGGGAGCGCCAGCAGCTCGTCAAGAGCAGGCAGGACAACGTGCGCCTGGCCGAAGGCAACAAAATGCGGACCTCCATCCTGCGCGCCGTCTCCCATGATCTCCGCACTCCTTTGGCGGGCATCAAGCTTGCTGTCAGCAGCCTGCGACAGGAAGACGTGACCTTTGCCCCCGAAGACGAGCGCGAACTGTTGGCCACCATCGAGGACTACGCCGACCGCTTGGATCACCTGGTGGATAACTTGCTGGACATGTCCCGGATCACTGCGGATGCCGTGAATCCGCTGCTGCGAGGACTGGGCTGGCACCAGATCATGCCGGAGGCTTTGCGCGGCGTGCCGGGGGAGCGCATCCGCAACGAGCTTCCGGCAAACCTGCCCCAGATAGAGGCCGACGCCGGGATACTGGAACGCGTCGTGGCGAACCTTGTGGAAAACGCGGTGAAATACGCGCCTGATTCCGATGTTGTGCTGGTGGCTCGGACCGGAGCGGGCATCACGGTGGATGGTCGGCCGGCCAGCGAACTCCGCGTGATGGACCATGGTTCGGGGATCGCGCCAGCGGCAGTCCTGGAGCTTTTCCAGCCTTTCCAGCGACTGGATGATTCTCCATCCAGCCGGGACGGCCGCAGCGGAATCGGTTTGGGACTCGCCGTCGCCAAGGGATTCACCGAGGCCATGGGCGGTACGCTCATGGCTGAGGCGACGCCGGGAGGCGGGCTGACCATGGTGGTCACACTCCCTCTGTGGACGGGAGGGCGGCCATGAACCTCGTGCTGATCGTGGAAGATGAAGCCCAGATCGCCAGGGCAATGCAAATCAATCTCCACGCCCACGGCTACCACGCCATCAGCGTGGGCAACGGCGCAGATGCGCTCAAAGCGGCGGCCCAGCAGCCCGTGGACATCGTTGTCCTCGACCTTGGGCTTCCGGACATGGATGGCGTGGATGTGATCAAGGGAATCCGCGGCTGGAGCACCATGCCCATTATCGTGCTGTCCGCCCGGCACGGTTCGGAAGACAAAGTAGAAGCGCTCGACGCCGGAGCCGACGACTATGTGACCAAGCCCTTCGGCCTGGACGAACTCCTGGCCAGGCTCCGTGCCGCCTCGCGGCGGGCAGCACCCAGGCATGAAGCGCCGACGCTCCAGACCGCCGACTTCCTGGTTGACCTGGCCGGAAAAAAGATCACCAAAGACGGCGCGGAAGTACGGCTGACGCCCACGGAGTGGAACATCCTGGAATTGCTGGTGCGCAACGCCGGACGGCTGGTCAGCCAGCAGCAGATCCTCACCCAGGTCTGGGGACAGGCCTACGCCAAGGAGACCCAGTACCTGCGTGTCTACATCGCGCAGCTCCGGCGCAAGCTCGAACGCGACCCCGCCCAGCCCCGCCACCTCCACACGGAGGCCGGCATGGGATATCGCTTCGATCCGTAGCTGCGTACGTAGACTGTAGTCATGGATACCGCATCGTTGCTTGCCGTTTGCCGGGTATACGAGCTCCTGCCCGATCCCGAAGGGTCTGTGGGAGTGACGGCCATCGACAAGCGCCCGGTCGACGGGCCGGTGAAGGTCCACAAGCTGGGAGTCCACGGGGACATCCAGGCGAGCCGGATCCACCACGGCGGCGAGGACCAAGCCCTCTACGCGTACTCGCAGGCGGACGCCGATTTCTGGGCGAAGGAACTCCAGCGGGACATGCCCGCCGGGATCTTCGGCGAGAACCTCCGCGTTGCCGGAATCGAGACCAGCGGTGCCGTGATCGGCGAACGGTGGAAGATCGGCCTGGACGTCGAGGTCGAGGTCACATCGCCGCGTGTACCGTGTGCGACTTTCCAGCGCCGCATGAATGAACCTCAATGGGTCAAGCGTTTCACGGAGGCAGGGCGGGTCGGCACCTACCTGCGCGTGGTTAAGACCGGCTCCATCTCGGCCGGCGACTACATCCACAAACTGTTCGTGCCGAAGCACGGCATCACGGTGGGGCAGTGGTTCAGCAATCCCAACCTCGATGACATGCAGTTGCTTCTCGACGCTGAGGCGGACGGAGAGATCCTGCTGCAGTCCGACTACCATGACAGCTTCGAAAAGCTCTTGCGCCGCAACGGGGTGGACGCCTGAAAGCGGCCCTTGAGCGGACAACCTGAAGTGCGGTATTAAAGGCGGCCCTGAGGGCGGCTTTGAGGGCGCCGGCGGCGCGTTTGTGCGCAAGCTCACCGCCGCCGTCGGCCGTTATGTCGCCACGGGGCTGATCTGTGCCCTACACTTGAACTATCCCCCACTCCGGAAATCCCTTTTTCCTGCCCAATTCTTGAGGCAGGACTGGTCAGTGTTGGGGCCCGCAAAATGTGTGTGGGCAGTTTCATAGGGAGAGCCGGGCGAAGAAAACGCTGTACAGACTGCTGAGATAGCAGCCAAGAGATGCAGCGGGAAGTCCTGCCATGGGATTGCGACAGCGCCGGACTTCTTGCGAGCACCAGAACCTCCTGGTTCTTTTGCCCGCAACGTGTACTGCGGCCAAGCCCAACCGGGCCGCGCCGACTGGCCCCCTATGGATGAGGAAACTTTCCCCTATGCCCGAAAACCTGAACGACCCGTTCGTCGCCGAGTCTGCTGAAGAAGCAGAGACCGCCGTCGAGATCGCCGAAACCGCACCCGCCGCTGAGTTCATCGAGGCTCCGGCCCCGGTCGAGGCTCCTGCCTTCACTGAGGCACCCGCCGAGGCGCCCGCCAAGGCTGAAGCGCCCGCCAAGGCTGAGGCACCCGCCGACGACGAGGAAGACGGCATCCGCTTCGTCGACCTCGGAATCGACCCCCGCGTCCTTGCAGCCCTGCAGGACGTCGGCTACGAGAAGCCGTCCCCGATCCAGGCAGCAACCATTCCGCTGCTGCTCGAAGGCCGCGACGTCGTGGGCCTCGCCCAGACCGGCACCGGTAAGACTGCAGCATTCGCAGTACCGGCGCTGTCCCGCCTGGCCGAACTCCACGACCTCAACGGCCCTTCCCGCAAGACCCAGGCACTGGTTCTCGCTCCGACCCGCGAGCTTGCGCTCCAGGTTGCCGAGGCCTTCACCTCGTACGCCAAGCACATCGATGACTTCACGGTCCTCCCCGTTTACGGTGGCTCCGCCTACGGCCCGCAGCTTGCCGGCCTTCGCCGCGGTGCACAGGTGGTTGTCGGTACACCCGGCCGCGTCATCGACCACATCTCCAAGGGTTCCCTGGACCTGTCCGAGCTGCAGTACCTCGTACTGGACGAAGCCGACGAGATGCTCCGCATGGGCTTCGCCGAGGACGTAGAGCAGATCTTCCAGCAGACCCCCGAAGACCGCCAGGTTGCACTGTTTTCTGCCACCATGCCGAGCCAGATCCGCCGCATGTCCAAGCAGTACCTGAACAACCCGGCTGAGATCTCGGTGAAGTCCAAGACCACCACCGGCGCCAACACACGCCAGCGGTACCTGCAGGTCATGGGCCCGCACAAGCTTGACGCCCTGACCCGCATCCTCGAGGTGGAAGAGTTCGACGGCGTTATCGCCTTCGTGCGCACCAAGATGGCTACCGAGGACCTCGCTGACAAGCTGAAGTCCCGCGGCTTCCAGGCTGCCGCCATCAACGGTGACATTCCGCAGCAGCAGCGCGAACGGACTGTCGACGCACTGAAGGAAGGCCGCATCGACATCCTGGTGGCCACCGACGTCGCGGCCCGTGGCCTTGACGTTGAGCGCATCAGCCACGTGGTCAACTACGACATCCCGCACGACACCGAGTCCTACGTCCACCGCATCGGCCGTACCGGCCGTGCAGGCCGTAGCGGCGACGCCATCCTGTTCATGACGCCGCGGGAGAAGTACCTGCTGCGTTCGATCGAGAAGGCCACCCGCCAGCCGGTTGAGCAGATGCACCTGCCCACCGCCGAGACCGTCAACACCTTGCGCCTTGGCAAGTTCGCGGACAAGATCACGGAGACCCTCGAGTCCGAGGACGTTGCCGCGTTCCGTGACTTGATCTCTTCCTACGAAGAGGAGCACAACGTTCCGGCGTCGGAGATTGCTGCTGCGCTGGCCGTCATGGCACAGGGCGGCCAGCCGCTCCTCGTCAAGGAACTGCCGGCTGCACCGGAATTCCAGAAGCGCGAGCGCTCCAAGGACGGCTTCGGTTCCCGTGGCCCGACCCGCGCCCTGACCGAGGGCAACGCCACGTACCGGATCGCCGTCGGACGCCGTCAGCGCGTCATGCCCGGTTCGATCGTTGGCGCCATTGCCAACGAAGGCGGCATCTCCTCGGCACAGATCGGCGGCATCGACATCCGCTCGGACCACTCCCTGGTGGAGCTTCCGGCGGACCTGAGCCCAGAGCAGCTGCGCGCACTGTCCCGAACCCGGATCGGCGGCGAGCTGATCCACCTTGAGCTGGACAACGGTCGCAAGCCGGCGTCTGACCGCGGCGGCGAGCGTGGCGGTTACTCCGGTGGCAGCCGCGGCGGCGACCGTGGCGGCTACTCCGGTGGAGACCGTGGCGGAAACTTCAAGGGCAACGGTGGCTTCAAGAAGGAGTTCCGTAAGACTGAAGGCGACCGTGGCGGCTACGCCGGCGGCGAGCGTTCTTCCGCTGACCGCGGCGGCCGTTCCTACAGCGAGCGCAGCAGCGCCGGTACCGGAGCGGGCAGCTACGCCGACCGGGGCGCACGCAAGCCGCGCACTGGTGGCGACGCTGGCAACCGCGATTTCAACCGCAAGGGTAAGTGGTAAACAGGACTAGTTCCTGGGTTTTTGGCAGAGGCCGGCTTTCGAGCCGGCCTCTGGCTGTTTAACCGCGGTCTGGGTTTAGCGGGGGCACGTGCCGTTCGTGTCTGTACCGTCCTCCCCATGTTTGCCCTCCCGAAGGCGCAGGACTGACCGACCCGCCGTGTCGCAGAAGCATTCCCAAGCCAAACATGGGGAAGACGAGCAGCCCCGGGTGTGGAAAGGTTGGTTCATGGGTTTCCTCGATGGGTTGAAGAAGAACCTCGGCTTCGACAAGGCCGACCACAGGCAGACTGGACGGCCCTCGGAGGCCCCGCAGGAGGCCGCTCAAGCCTCACCGGGGGAGACGGTCCAGACTGCCGTGCCGGAGCCGTCAGTGGAAGCTCTCGTGGTTCCGGACCCCGCAGTGCCCGACGCCGGTGCTCCCGCCGACGGCGGAGGGCAGGTCACCGAGGTCGTAGTGGAAGCAGACGATACCTTGAGTGGCATCGCCTTGCAGTTCGGCGTCGACTTGGATGCCCTGATCGCCGCGAACGCGGATACCGTGCCCAACCCGGACCACATCTACCCTGGACAGGTGCTCCGGCTGCCCTGATTCATTCCCTTTCCGGCTCAAGAATCCGGCGCGGATGCAAATTGTGTCGGGGTCGTTTTTCCCTGTCCCGCAGCCGATTTGTGGCCTGAGAAATCGTCCGGTAGAGTATTTACTCGTTGCCCCCCTAGCTCAGTGGTAGAGCGCGTTCTTGGTAAGAACGAGGTCACCGGATCGATTCCGGTGGGGGGCTCTGAATGAGGGCCTGTGTCAAGGCGGTTTTTGACCGGCTTGGCGCAGGTTTTTCTCATTCGTGGCGGTGTAGCTCAGTTGGTTAGAGCGCACGACTCATAATCGTGAGGTCGGGAGATCGAGCCTCCCCACCGCTACAAGTGGAACCCCCGGAATCCGCGAGATTCCGGGGGTTTTTCCGTCTCCGACGGAGTGGCCGCTCTCACTCACTTTCCATCGGGTTCTCCAGGAATCCATCCTTTTCTCCAGCTCGTGGATGTTTTTTGGATGTTTTGGAGGACCACCAAAACCCTTGGGGACGACGGTCAGTATCCGTTCACGCGGCTGCATCTTGGAGCGACTTGCGGCGGTGCATGGCCCCGAGGACCAGATACTGGGATTCGCCGCCTTGTTCGAGAACTGGCCGGATCCGTCGACGTTGGCGTGCCCGGTCCGGCAGGGGCACGGCGAATGCGGTGGATACTGACTGAGATCCATGAACGGAGCCGCCCGCAGCATAATGCCAGTAAGGCGACTGACACATGAAATAGCCACCAGTGCTAGGGGAGATAGGATTTACGTTGATCCGCCCTCAACGTTCGGAAGAGCCTGACGGTAGCGGTGCCGAGTTCAGCTGAGGGCAACAGGGGCAGCAACACGTGAAGAATCTTTTCGATCTGAAGGTTCCGACGGAACGTCAGCATCCATCGTTCCTAGGACTTCGAGACCTAAAAGGTGCGTCCGCTGCACGAGAACTTATGAATTTAGTCTTTCAGAGTTATCGAGATGAAGACGGCAACTTTCTCAAGGACTTTCAATCAACCGGATTTGATGCCAGAACTTGGGAGTTGTCCCTACATGCCTTCTTCAATGAAACGGAGCTCGATCAGCTCGGCACCGGAGGCAGGGTCGATTTCATTGTTACCAATGGAAACGACGTTGTAGGAGTGGAAGCCACGACCACGCAGCCGCCTCAAGGCGTCGCAAAAACGCAACCGGGGCCTGGTCTGAGAGGCATCATCCCGGAAGACATTGAGGAGGGCATCGCCGAATTCGTGCACCAACTTGGTAAGGCACTTCGACGAAAGGTCGGAAAGCGGTCTGCGGGAGGGCGAGCCTACTGGGAAACGGACGAGATCGCCTCCCGTCCATTCGTCCTTGCAGTCCAGACCTTTCACTCGCCCAGTTCGTTGTTCCACTCTTTTGGGTACGCCGCGCAATATCTGTTCGGCCAGAGTCCAACGGCGGAGCACGATACTGACGGGACCCTGATCGTCGGGGCAGAGCCCATCGCCGGTCACGAATGGAATGGGAAGATCATCCCGAGTGGAGTGTTCGATACCGAGGAGTACACCCCGGTGAGCGCGGTAATCTTTTCGAACAGCTCGTCTGTTTCTCAGTTCAATCGAATTGGACTTCAGCTGGGTCTAGGTGAGCCTGGCGTCAGAATTTTCAGGAATGGCACTTGCGCCAAGCATGATCCAAACAGCTCCGAACCGGAAGTTTTTACCTATGAAGTCGGGACTCCGAGCGCGCCGGATGAGGAATTTTCGCAAGCGGTGCACGTTTTCCACAATCCAAACGCGGCTGTACCGTTGCCCGAAGGCTTCTTCGGGAGGGCATCTGAGCATGTCCGCTTGCCGTCTGGTCAGATTCTTACGACACACCATGGAGCTTTTGTGCCATACGTAAGCGTGACACGAGTATTCCAAAGCACCTGAGTTCCATCGAAGCTGGATCATCGTTGTAGGACACATTCGAATGCTCGTAAGCTGACGGCTTCAGCAACCTGTTGGCCTCGGCCGACTGGCTCCGGCGACGCCAGGGGTACACGGTACTTGATCCCGCGGATCATTAGCGACAGGGTAAATTCCGTGCGGAAACGCCCAGAGCTCATCGATCTCGCTTGACGCCGATGAGGCTCGCGTCCGCTTCAAAGATTTGTAGCTCAACTATCGAGGGGTCTGCTCGGATTCAATCATCTCCGATTCGAACCGATCTGGGCCAAGATTAACCAACTCTTCGATACAGAGCTTTCTCACTCCATTGCTTTGAGCGACTTCCTTGAGAATCTCTACCGCAGAACCGACCAACGACGGCGCTGTAGTGGCGACTACCACCTTGTCTGCGCGGAGCGCGATCGCTACGTCGATCTTCTTTTGCGCCGCCCTCCGGGCCTCGGAGGTAGAGCTTCCGAGACTGCCGTTGGACTTGGCTTCGACAACAACGACTTCCCCGCTTACGTGCGCTACAAGGTCGATTTCGGCGAAGGGGTTCCCTGCGCCTGCCTTGTGAAATTGCATCTCCGCCGTGTCGGCGTACCCCCGTCCCTGCCGTCTCAGGTGTTGGGCTGCGAAGAGGCCTACATCGCCGTTCTTGGCCATGATTTCACGGAAAGCCGGATGGAGGTCATAGAACAATGGGGGTTCGTTGCCATCGGCGTTCCATCTTGCTGCTTCGAACTCGTTGACTGCGGAACATTTGACACATTGATAACGCTGTCCCGCCTGGTCTAGTCCCACGAATGAAGGCCTGGCACAGTCGACGCAGCCGAGGACGAAGCCTCGCCGGAGGAGGTCAGCCGCTGCCAGCCTGTCGATCCAGCCACGTAGATCTTCTTGGGTTCCGCCGTCGAGGGCGTTGAACAAAGCGTCGAAGCGCGGATATGGTTCGCCCAACAGAACCACTCCGTCCTTCCGAGGAAAGACAGCATCCGTGCGTACATTCTTGTCTTCATGCGTCGCGAAGAGCCGGAGCGCGGGGTGAAAGGCGCTGGAAACGATCGAGGTGAGGCCCTGTCTCCCCCCGAGCAGTCGGGCGAGGAGCCGGGCGTGCATGCCTGGGAGTGATGGCCGCGCCTCCATTTCTGCACGGCGCGCCATCGCCTGGACCCAGGACTGCATTCCGAGTGCTTTGAGCCTAGGCTTATGCAGTTGACTGCTCAGAGGTGAGCCGGCCATAACTAGGCTCCCACCGGACTGTGAGTGGAAAGCGAACCCGTCGCGACCGCTTCTCACCCCATTGAACAGGTCTCGGCCGGGGTCGGGCTGAACGAATTCCTGAGGTACACCCCTGCCTTTAGGCATCGACATATCGTACAAGTCGGCACTTACATACCAATACGGTCTGGGGAATTCACTCCGTCGCAGAGGTTTTGCAGGCATAGGCGAGGCGAGCGGGGACCGCATTGTCGCTGTTCCATCCGGCTCGATAGACACCGGTACTGATATCTCTGTCACGAACGGATCTGCGACAGCCAGCTGCCACAAACCGGTCTTGAGGTCGGGAGGCGCGACTTGGAGGCCGTCTGGCAGACTCGTGCTCTTATCTTGTTCCGTTGAGCCCGGTTTCGTGAATGGGGTGGTCTGGTGGGCGTCGGTTTCGAACGCCTTTATCAGCTCCGTCAGGTCTTCCTCATTGAGGGAGGCGGATGAGATCGTGAGCCGTTCGGCGCGCCCATTAATTGCATGGGCCGCGTACTCAACCGAGCTTTGGAGTCTGGGAGACAACGTCCCGTCCATGAGCATTGCAGGCGTCAGCCAGACGCCGAAGCTGAGTAGCCGTTCGTAGGCGTAGGCGAGGGCAAAGTCTTCAGCGCTGTCGCCCACGACGATCGCCCCGCCATCTCGCCCCACCCCGCTCCTTACAGGAGTCAGGCCGCCCTCTGGCTCGTCGAACCAAAAGCGAGGCTTCATACCGGGGGACGTCCCTCCAGCGTTCATCGGGGCGGCCAAGTGTGAGTGGCCGTCGCGGGACCACCTGGCAGGGTCTAGCGCGGTTTGAAGCATCTGAGCTGTATCGGGCTCAGCGCGCTGGTCCGGAGTCTTTCCCTCCAGCGCCGCCGGTAGGATCCCTGTCCGAATCGCCAAGGACAGGGCAGCGTCCCCTTCCCACAATTCCGACCCGGCAAGGACGACCGAATCGAGGGTCCCTCTCTCGGCTGGTATGAGCAAGCCGCCTCTCATTTCGGCTTCGAAGTTCAGAATCTCCAGACTTTCTCTCCCTGCATCGTCTCCAGAGTGCGAGCGGCGGAGCGGTGTGCAGGCTGCCGCAAGAGCAGTGCGAGCTCTCATCGCCAGATGATCTGGTTGTGGCAGATTGAGACCCTCGGCCAGGTACGCTCGTCGTTCGTCCCCGACGAGAAGCTTTCCATTGAGCCGAATAGGCACGAGACCAGGAGCAACTCGCTCCCATTCAGCGAGAGGCAGCCGCATCGTCACTACATGGTCGGGGTCGTAGGCTTGGACGACCGAGATGATTTCGGGTGCGATAGTTCCGTCATCTCCGCACGGGGCAAGGATGAACCCAGCGCCACCCCAATACTTTCCGGCCACCGATATAGCCAGACGCGCCCACGCCTGCCAATGATCATCGGCGCGGAACACAATAACCACCCGCGCCGAGCGAAGAATGATGTTAGCACTCGTGTACGTCTCTTCCACTGACTCCATACGATCCATTTGAACATCGTTGAAGTTGGATGCACTCTTGCGCAACGTGGACAGGTTGACTGAACCGCTGCCTGCCGATGGGCATTGCTCGCCGGCGCCGCGCACGCTGGTGCATCGAATGCGTCATGATCTGGGTCCGGTCGCCGTTAGACTGTGGCCATGGTGGGTTACGGACGTGTCGTCGGCGGAGATTACAAGGGCGCGACTGTGTCGACCCCAGTGGGCAGCACACTCGTTGTGCAGGCCGGGCTCAAATTCCGAAGATTGACCCCTGAAAACGTCGCCGAGTGGGACGAAGTTGTCACTGACGGGAACGGAAACCCGGTGGGCGTCGTAAGTAAGGCTGTAGCCGGAGCCGTCCTTCCAGGTCGGATCGGAAAGGCAGCTTCAATGGCGGTCGGTGCGACGTTCGAAGCCATGGGGTCGTCTCATATCGTGCGCGTCGATTGGACCGATGGCAAGCGGTCCCTGATTAAGTTGCCTGACGGAATGTTCAAGCACTTTGAACTCGTGCTTGAGAATCAGCGTGCGCTCCCAACTGAACCGTCGCCGGGTCAGGTTGTTCCAGATCCGGTGGAAAAACCTACGGTGACGGAGGCAGCGTTTTCGCTCGTTGCGGGAATCATCAATGAGCGGCTCCCCGCACCCGCTAAGACGCCGCAGACGGACCAAATGTCGATTACCACACGCGATGTCACAGAGATGCTCTCCAAGCTTGCCGCGCTGCATGAGGCGGGAATTCTCACCGACGATGAGTTCAGTGCAAAGAAGGCCGAGCTGCTGGCACGGCTTTGACGCCCAAGAGTCGGTTCGAGGACGGGACGCCAGCCCCTCGTCAATGGGCGAGGTGCGAGTCGACCAAGTTCAATCATTGCCTGGGATGACAAGGTCCTCGCAGCGGCGCGGGGTGAGTGTTCGTGACCTCCGGAGGAATTGATAGGAGAGCAGGCCGCGCCTGATGGAAGTGCGGCTGTCGAAGCAGAAAGGAAACTCGTCCAGGTAGTAGGCGTGCTGTTCCCGGGAGGTGCCTCGGTGCAGGGTGCCTCGATCCAGCGCTCGAGCGGAGAGGCCGGCGCGTGGACCGCTGACGTGCGGTGCACTTCGGCATTGCTACGGCGAGTACACACTGGCGCGCCCGGCCGCACCGTGGGACCGGGCACCTCTGTTAGCGGCTGAGTGAAGCAGGGCGCACAACGTCCATCCAATCCAGGAAATCGGCAACACTGCCGATGCGCGCAATCCGCTCGTGGATGGCCCTCTGGTCGTGGCCGGGGACGAAGTCCCCGCCTGTCGTCATCTCGCCGCAACCGCAACGGCAGATCTGGCCTGCGCCGTCGAATTCAACGTCCTCGAAGTACCTGACCGGGTTCCTGGCGGCGCTGACAGGGGACGGTTGGCCAACGTACTTGTCGAAAACCGGATGTCCCTTGGCGAGGATCTTGCCGTGGATTGTATAGCGGTCATCCCGCTTGTCGTCGGGGTTCCCGCTGTAGATAGTGGTTCGTTCCAAGGAGTCTATTTCGACAGCTTGGATAACAGTCCGACCGAACGAGAAGAGGGCGAATCGCTCCTTCTGGCCGCGGGCGCCGATCGCCCATTCACCGTGGTTGGCTTCGTACATTGCGTCCTGGGACATGCCCTCTTCGTAGCCGACGTATGGGCGGCCGAGGCCGTCCTTCTCGGGATCTACAGGCTTCTTAGCGGTGACGGTGATGTGCAGCATTAGTGCTCCTTTGGCTGGAAGTCGATAGATGATGATCCCGGGTCACACAAGTATCGCCGGGCGAGTAGATACTTGTCAATGCCGGGACGGCAAACTATCGAAGCGGTTTACTCCATTGTTGGGAGCCGCCTACGCCCCGCGTCCGACTGAATATCAAAGGGTAAACGGATCGGCACTGGTCGGAGCCACCAGCTGAACACCGCAGTTTTCAATGATCACATGGGCATCTGCGGGTTTTTCCGTTGCTACCTGACGTTCTGGATTCAGCCGGGGTCAGCTGGAATCGGCCAAATTCCGGGTCGGTCCACTGGTAATCCCTGGATAGAAGCTGGCGCTGGCGTAGTCGCAGACGTAGACAAGTTATCAGTTCGATTCTGATGGGAAGCTCGGGACAAGGCCCCTAGAAACCTTGATTTCTAGGGGTTTTCTCCGGCTTCTGGACAAGCAGGGAACCATATGCGTTCCCCGCTTTTCTGTCCCATTCCCCACGTCTCCGTCACTTTTTCGTCACGTCCAACACACCCCTTAGAGCGATGGCAGGTTCTGTCAGAGCAGTGCGTTAGCATGAGGCCATGGCAAAATTGGGGGTCAATCCGAGCGTCCTGAGGTGGGCTCTGGATGACGCCGGCGTCTCCCCTGAGCATCTGGCCTTGGCTTGCCGACGCCCGCAGTCAACGGTTGATTCCTGGCTTTCAGGCGAAGACAAACCTCACGGTTCAGATCTCGAAGCTATCGCCAAAGCTACGGGCCGTTCAACATACTTCTTCGCTCTTCCGGCTCCTCCGTCCATTGCCACTAGGGCTGATGAACGGGTGGAATTTCGAGCCCCGATGGGCGAGGCGGTTGGCGCGGCGTCTGCAACCCCTCAAGAGCGTAAGGAGATTCGTCTCGCGCTGAAGCGGCAGGCTCTGGCAGATCGATTAGCAAGACGACTAGAGCACGAACCGGTACAGCTCCCAACCATAGCTCGGTCGGCGGAAGACGCTGCCCGAACTGCAGCCACTTGGCTGGGCTGGAGCGTCAGCCAGCAGACTCGAAGCGGTGCTTCAAAGGGCGGCGTATTTAATGAACTACGGCGGGCTGTCGAAGACCGCGGAATCCTGACGACGTTCAAAGCTATCGGTGAAGACTCGTGCAGGGGCTTCTCCCTTAGAGGAGAATTCGCACCATCCATTTTCGTTAACGCATCAACGCTCTGGCCAGCCGCTCGAACATTTACTCTGCTCCATGAGCTAGCCCACCTTCTGCGTCACGAGAACTCGGCGTGCCACGGCTTAGAGGCCGGTGACCTGACAGGCATCGAACGGTGGTGCAACCGTTTCGCCGCAGAATTCCTGATGCCAGCCGACCATCTGCTGGCCTACATCGACGCTTACCACTCACGTAAGAGGTGGTTCCCAGCCACCGACACGGAGCCCATTCGCCTCATCGCCAACAGATACAAAACGAGCTGGTTTGCTGTCGCCATCCGTTTGAAGGATATGGGCCTGGCTGATCAGTCGTTGGTCGATGCTGTCAAGAACAACAGACTCGAGCCTGCGGGATCGGGCTGGTCGAACGAACCACAAACTCGGCCTCTGATCCGGAACAGGGAGTACGGGTCTTCCTTTACACGCCTTGTGGCGGAAGGACTAGAGCGTTCACTTCTCACCGAGTTCGACGGGCGTCAGCTCTTTTCCGTAAACGGTGACGAGCTTCGCCAACTTATTGGTCGTGCGCGAGGTGCCGCATGACGGCCAGCCCGGTATATGTACTGGACTCCCCGGCGTTAGTAGAATTAGGTGCCAAATTTGACGGACAGCCGAGTCGCTTCGAGGCCCTGACTAACCTCGTGGACGAGCAGAGACTCTTTTTTGCACTTGCCGTTCGCGATGAGTGCCAAAAGATTTGCAGGGAAGAAACTGTCTGGGTTTGGGCAAAAGCGAGTTACAGCAAGTTCGGGAAGTCCGTCGAGGTTCCCTACGACTTCTGCTCGTCGGTTCTGGACGTACGGCGAGACCTTCTAGACATTGACGCGGCAGATGACTTAGGCAGTCCGGTGGCTACCGCTGCGCTGGCGCTCCACCTGCAAGAGGATGGGCCAGTGATAGTCGTAAGTGCAGATGAGTCGGAGATCCTGGATCGTTGCACGCTGCCTGAGGCATGCGACGACCTTGGCCTCGAATGCTGTTCAGTTGACGAGTTCCTGGGGCAAGTGGACTTCAATTTGCTCGCTGCCGTCTAACGAATAGACCACACTTGGCCAGCTGTCAGGACTGACGTAAGCTCCGAGCCACTCGGAGTCGGCGGCACCCGCAGCGCCTAAAGCTGCCAGAAGACGTTCATTAAACAGAAGGAGAGCACGACCAGCGTCCACTTCGACATGGAGATCGTGAACGCCCTTGGCGGGCCACGTCTTGCGGCCCGATCTACGTAAAGTCGCCCTCGTTGTTGGGTCAGAAATGACGTGGACTGCGCCGTCGTCGTCTGTTGCGGGAAACATTCTTATGTCAAACGAATCTCCATTTTTCCTTCCGAACACTCCGGCCTCCACCACGCAGAAAAAATCTGGTTGGTCCGCCTCAGGCAGCTGCAGTATCCACTTCGCCAGCGTGCTCGGGTTGGTGCCGCATTGGTAGCCCAGCAGAGCAAGTGGCATGTCGTATCCCTTGGAGTGGTGGAGACCCCGGAACTTTTGCACCTTTCTCTGGAAATCATCCACCTCACCTTTGGTCATGGTCGACTTCACTTCAACGACCAAGAGGACCGATTCAATAGGGTGGAGGATCTCTTCTGTCTGCGCAAACAGACTTGGTTGCTTGTCTACAGAGGTTATGAGTGCATCGGACTGCGGCGAATGTCCGCCGCGGGAGTCGATAACCTCTCCGGTTTTGACCTTTACCGAGTTAGGGACCATGCGGGCCATGAGCCCTTTCAGAGCTTCTTCATTAGCCCGTCCCCGCTCGCCGTTATGGGTGACGGTTCCGCTTAGCTTTCGAACTTCGATAACCAATCGTTCAGCGACTCCCGCCCAGTACGTTTCCACCTTAGAAGCCAAGACGTTCTCCCACCGCTCCCCCTGCAAGCACGTTGCGACGTACCTGCCTCTCCATAAACATTGACTGTAACAAAAAGCGTAGGTGAAGCGCGGTCAGGCCAAGGCACGCGCTACGTCGTAGCTTGCCGCCTTTGCCAGCGTTCCCCGCGCCCGGTCATAGCGGCGCGTGGTCCGGGGGTCGGCATGGCCCATGCTGTCTTGGAGGTCGTGCAGGGTGGTTCCCGCGTCCAGTGCCACCGTTGCGAACGTGTGGCGCAGTGAGTGCGGGCTGATCTTCCCCTCGATACCAGCCGCCTTAGCCAGCCGCTGCACAGTACGGAACGCCTCAGACGCTGCCCACCGCTTCCCGGTAGCCGTCGTGAACAAGGGCAGGCCAGCGCCTGCCGTGCCTGCCGCCAGCTCCCGGCCGGTTGTTCCAAGATAGGCATTCAGAGCATCCACAGCGGGGGCCGGCACGGCCACCTTTCCATCCTTGCCACCTTTGCGCCGGATGCTCAGCGTCCGGTGGCCGGTGTCGTGGCCGTAGTCCGTTGTGCTGGCGTTCAGCGCCTCACTGAGGCGGATCCCGGTGAACAGCAACAGGGACACAAGAGCGTGGGAGCGCGGGCCGTCAGCCCGTGCCGCCTTCAGCAACGCCTTCGCCTGGTCTTTGGTCATGCCCTCAGTGCTGGAGTGGTCAGCGTCCACCTTGGGACGCTTCGCCAGCTCCACCGGGTTCCCCCCACCGATCACGTCAACGGATACCGCGTAACGGTAGAAGCTGGAGAGCGCCGCCAGCTTGGCTGCCACGGTGGCAGGTGACCCTGCCAGCGTGTGCCGGTAGCCGTCGATGATTGGACGCTTCACACCCAGCAGGTCCATTCCCCTGGCGTCCAGCCATGAGCAGAAGTCAGTCATGCTCCTGCTGTAAGCGCGGAGCGTGTGCGGTGAGCTTTGCGCCAGCTTCCACGCGGCAATGATGTGGCCGTGCCGTTGCTCATTCCCTGCCGGGGTGCTGATCGGTTCAAGTTCCATGCCCACATGATAACTGACATTATCGTGTGTGCTTGCTGGCACCAAACGGTTGACTGTTCCGCTTGCTTGCGCCAAGCTTATTGGACCAGCGGAGTACTTTTTGGTATAAACGCTGGTTCTGTAAAGGAGATTAATGCATCCTGTATTTCATTACTCTGAGAGCGTGAAGGACTAAAGCCCATGTGGGCCGCCGTCGTTAGCAATTTGGTATCGACGGTGGGCATCATAGGTGTCGCATGTCTCGTCGGTATAGAACTAGTTTCTCTCGGTGCCGCATGTGTGGCGAAGAGGCTAGGAATGTCCGGTGAGTGCCGCACCAGGCTCCTCCGCGTACACCTCCGTTGGTGCGCAAAGCGCACTTGCGTGAAAAAGTGCAACTGCCGGTAATACTTGACGGCAGGCATACACCAGCTTGATCTCATGCCCCGCGAGCACCGACGCGGGGCACTTTATTTGCCCTTGTTTAGGCGCCAACTTCTCTTCTCGCTTGTAGACGTGGCATGCCACCTGGCCCGGGGTCACCTTCTCCGTGGAGCTTGTACGCGAACCTTCTATGCGCTGCCCGCATTTTCGCGGGCGGCGGCCAGTGCCGGAAGACTAGTCCACGGTCCGGGCAGTTCTCCCGGCAGCGAGCACTTTCCCGGCAAAGAGAAGCCGCGGGCTAGTACCCCGGGACGGTAACGCGGTTGCCACGAAGTCCCCAATTTGCCTCTGCTCCTTCGTCGTGAGCCCGCCCTGACCCAAAGCGGGGCCGGGGGGTCCCCGCGGAGGGGCCGACGGGTCGCCCGGTAGTGGATAGCGCCTTCGATCGCGAACGGGTTGGGAAGCTTCGCCAGCCTACACCTGCCTCGGCGGATGGGGCATTTGGCGACAGTGGATTCTGGCACAATCGCGGTCGGGAGATAGGTGAGAATCTCACCAGCTGCTTACGGTCGGAGAAGCCGCAGCGCTCAAGTGACTAGTCCTTGGGGACAATTGAGATTTTTGTGTGGTGCTCTCGTTTTCTCAGCCGTGTTGCTGACTGCTTGCGGAGCACGCTTTGGGACTGAGAGAGGTTGCTGGGGCCGGACCTGAGCGAAATGGACAGAGAATGGGCGAAGACCGTCCTTGAATGGTGGGGCGACAATGCCACGGCTTGTCTTTCTCCGAGCTACATCTTTGGCCCCCGCGACAAGGTCGATCCACTGCGGGCCAAGGAACACCAGACGCAAGTTGTTGTCCAGTGGATTCTTCGGCTAGAGACGCTTCCCATGCTTATGCATCCATCGGGCGCCTCGGAGTTCGTTGCGCTGGTTCCTGGCATCGAACGGGTCAAGTACGCTCTTGGCGTTCTGACAACTGAGATGGAAACCCGGGCGCGTCTCGGAAGCTCCGGTGGATCGATGATTGTGAGGTATTACGGGTTGCCGAAGAAACTTAATAACGGTGAGGGACGAAGGCGCACTTCGTCACCTTTCAGTGGCCGTGCGGCACGTCCTCTGGCTTTAGATATTCACCGATTCCGTGCACCCGCCACTCTCCAAGCTCCGGTCGCCATACGAGCGTGACCACTCCGGCAGCGGCAATTATTTGCTCGTCGAGCACTTGGTAGCTGTCCGTGACGCCCGAGAGAATTTTGAAGTATGCAACGTCATCGTCTCCTAGCGCTCTCTCTGCGAATGATCCATACCCTGCGTCCTGCACAGAGTCGAGGAACGTCGCCGCAGCGCTGAAGTCGCCCCAGGCGGAAAGTGATTCGGGCGTGACGAAACGCGTAAGTACAGGCCTGAAATACTTCGGATCTGATAAAGCGTTGCAAAACATAGTCCCTACGGCCACGGGGTCTTGCAGGGAAGGTTCAGGCAGAGCGCTTGCGGCTTCCTCGTGGCCAGTCAAGCGTCGCCACTCGGCAGCTGGCCGGTCCTCGGGATGCATGTTGTGGTTCACGTGCAAAACAGTAGTTGCGGATCGAGCACTCTGCGCTCCGCAACACCCCTAATCCGTCTGGATGGGTGAGCGAAACTTTTTGCACTGAGTGGGCTAAGCTCGCGCGTGACAGCGATCACTATTTTGGGGGTAACCGTGACCACTACAACTATCGACGCCGCGGACGAACTCGTTGAACGTTTCTACAGTTCCGGCTGGATGCTGTCGTGGGAAAGTCAGCAAAAGTCCGGGCCTGGGGGCCGTCGTGAGTGGCCTTGGCTCCTGGCAGACGTCATATCGAAGTTTGTCGCCGCCACGGCGGGGCAGGTCATCGAGCTAGCCGACGCCACTGTGCGGGATGAGAAGCAGGTCGAGTTCATTGTCGTCACAAGCGAAGTCGTAGCCTTCCTGAGCGTGGACATAGAGAATGAAATTCCGCACATTGCCCCTTCTTTGCGGCTGATTCCTAGGTCCAGTCTTAGGGAAATAAAGATCGTGAAAGGCGTCAACCTGGGCGGTCCGAAGTGGAGCCACAGAGAGTCTGAAGGAGTCGTCATCGAAGTGGATTTCGGCGTTGAAGACATTAAGACTCTGCCGTTGAATCCGGACGATGTCCGGCAGGTACGGTTTGAGAAAGAAGGCACGCCACCGGTTCACGCGGACTTGGAGAAGTTGCTTCCCGGCCTGTTGCGCGACTTGAACAGGTAGTTCCTGACCAATGGGACTCCTCACGACAAGGCAGAAGCAGGAACTCATCAAACCGTTGTTGCTATTCCTCTTGATCGGCGGGTTTGTCGGTGCGCTGTGGCAGGGAAATCCCGTTGCCCTCACCGTCTTGGTCATTTTGGTCTTGGCTGTCGGAGCGGCGATCTTCTTCAACGTCCGCAAAAACCGAAGTCTCGCTGCTGCCAAGGCTGAGCAACGACGGCTGGATTCGATTGCCCTTGAAAATGCCCAACGCCGGGTGGACGAGGCAGCGAAGCGGACGGCGGTGACACGTGAACGGCTCCGGCAGGTTCGATTCAAGGCCGCCGATCAGGTCACGGTCAATTTCCAGATTCCGATCATGTCCAACGACACCTTGGAATCCTTGACGGTGCGGGTCATGGAGGATTACGCCGAGCGGGGAGGGACGATATCCGTGACGGAAGCTAAGGCCATGGCTGCCAAGGCACTGGCCGAACAGAGCCAAAGCGAACAAGCCACAGACTGACGCCGAGAGACTCCACCAGGAACGGTAGGGTGGGGTCTCTCTTTGAGCACTTCCGACCGCCACCCGGTTAACACTTCGTGCCGGCCGGTCAGCAGGCTTCAGCTGCCTGCGTCGCGCATGGGTCGACGACCGCCTCGAAAAGGCTTGCTTGCGGCCGGTCCCTTTGGATCGCGAAGGAAGTCCGTCACGGGGACGTCCAGAACGTCCGCGATGTCCCAGAGTCGCTCATAGGCAACACTCTTTCGGCCCCACTCGATCCCAATGATCATGTTCCGGCTGAGCCCCGACTCTAGCGCCAATGCCTCTTGAGACAGGTCCTGAGCTAGACGAATTTCCCTGATTCGTGCCCCCACGCTCTGCCTGCGGGCAGCCCAGCGAAGCGTCTGCTCTTCGGAAGACTGGGCGGGACGGGTGGGCATGAATCAATGCCAACCAATGATGTCCCTGTTGTCTGCTCTACTAGTGATACATAGGTCACTTGACAAGACGGGAGCCGCGACATGTGGTTGATGGACGGAAGCGCAGACGGGCCGGAAGTACCGCAACTGACCAGGCCTGAAGATAGCCACCTGGATGCTTCCGCAAACCCCGCTTCCGTTTCTAACTCTGCCGACGCGAAGGACGGGAGTCCGAGGCGGGTGAAGTGTTCCGGTCCCGGCCGTAACGGGGACCAGTTTTGCGGAAAGCCAACTGCAACCAAATCGTCCACGCTATGCCTGTCGCACCGGGAGCAAGACAGGAACCACGGATCCCTCAAACCCCTTAGGACAAGGACCTCAAAGTCAACCTGCATTGGACCGGGACCAGACGGCGACGGTGAACTGTGCGGACGCAAGGTATACAGCCGCCCCGTCGGTCAGGACGATGGAATTTGCAAGACCCATTACGACCAAAAAAAGCGGGGCGGTCCGCTGCGCCCCATTGAGAGGCGCCTGGCCCCGATATCGACCACCAAATGCAGCGGCCCCGGCCGAGATGGATCGGAGCGGTGCGAGCGTTTGGCCGTGGCGCGCGATACTCTGCTTTGTTCCCCGCACGACAGGCAATTCAAGAGGAACAACGGCGTCTTGAAGCCCATCAGGCGTATCAACACACCGGACGGTCCCTGCGTAGGTCCGGGTGCCGAAGGTTCCTTGTGTGGTCGTCCAATTGAGAATAAGACGCACCGATTGTGCGGTGGGCACTACGCCCAAAAGAACCGTGCCAGAGAGCTCGTGCCGCTGAAAGTCCTGAGAAAAAGTGGCGAAATCAGGCGGTGTAGCTTCCCCGGCTGGAGTGCCGTGCTCGACAGGGATCCCGATGGAAACAAGCTCTGTAAACATTGCGATCGGTGGTTGCCAGTCGAAGAGTTTACCAAATGCTCAGCCGCCCGGGACGGCCTGAACTACTTGTGCAGGCGTTGCAACGCCTCCAAAAGGATGAAGGCGAGGTACGGCATCGACCTTGACCACTATGAAGTCCTGCTTGACGCCCAGCATGGTCACTGCGCCATCTGCCCCAAAGGACCGGCGCCGGGGAGGCGCCTAGCAGTGGATCACGACCACAAATGCTGCCCGGGGACGGTTTCATGCGGGAAATGCCTCAGTGGGCTCTTGTGTCCCAACTGTAATCGAGCGCTAGGACTGTTCGGGGAAAATTCCATGACGCTCAGGAGCGCCGCCGTATACATCCTGCTGAACAAATCCGCCGAGTTCTAAGGGATTTCGTCGACCAGATTGGTTCCGTGAATAGTGGAGTCCCGCATAGTGGTGTAACGCCACGGTGGTTGTCTGCGTCGTTGCTGA
>NZ_JARVRG010000006.1:0-91406 GCF_030209795.1 Arthrobacter sp. efr-133-R2A-63
CCGCCCCGGCGAAAATGGCCGAACCGGACGGGAAGGACCTGCAACCCCTCATATCGTCTAGTTGGGTCTCCCACTGGCTAAGGTGCGGCGATCCGGAGCTTCCCCACGCCGTCGGCGAGGATGCGCCGGGCATCCTCGCCGAGCTGTGAGTCCGTCACAAGCACGTCGGCATCCTCCAGCTGTGCGATCGAGGCGATGCCAACGGTTCCCCACTTGCTGTGATCCGCCAGGACAACCACGTTGCGGGCCGCACTGATGAAGGCCCGGTTGGTTTCGGCTTCCTGCAGGTTCGGCGTGGTGAATCCGGCGTCCGCATCCATGCCGTGGACACCCAGGAACAGGGTGTCCAGGTGCAATTGCTTCAGCGCGGCCGTGGCGATGGGGCCTACCAAAGCGTCCGACGGCGTGCGCTCGCCGCCCGTCACGATGACCGGGAAACCCTCCCGGGAACCTGAGGCGTTGTGGAAGAGATCCGCGATCCTGATGGAGTTCGTCACCACCGTGATCCGCGGGCCTTCCAGCAGTACCTTGGCGAGTTCGTAGGTGGTGGTTCCGGCGCTCAGGCCCACGGCCATCCCCTCATGGACCAAGGTGGCCGCCTCGACCGCGATCGCGTGCTTCTCCTCGATCAACTGGGTGGATTTCAGCTCAAAGCCGGGTTCATGCGTCCGGGCATCGCCGGGTATCTTGGCCCCGCCGTGGATGCGCTCGACGAGTCCGGACTCCTCCAGCGACTCGATGTCGCGCCGAACGGTCATGGCCGAGACTCCCAGCAGTTGCGCGAGATCCGAGACGCGGACAACCCGTTCGCGCTGGACGGCGTCGACAATGGCGGTGTGGCGGGCTGCCTGAAGCATCGGAGCCTTTCTGGAGGGACGGCGGGTGGCTAGGCGGGAGTGGCGACGACGGCGACGCCCCCGGCAGTAAGGTTCAGCGTACCTCCGGTGGGCGTCCCGCTCAGGAGTTCGACGCCGTCGAGCGGCACCTGCGCGTCCTGTGCACTGTGGTTGATGACGAAGGTCCAGTCCTTGGTGCCGTTGCTCCTGCGGACGATTTCCACGTCTTCGGGAGGCCGGACGCCCAGGACCGGCTCCGCCCCGGCGTCCGAGCAAAGGAGCTGGACCAGTTCTGCCAGCCCCTCGCGGCCCAGGCTCGTGGCCACGTAGTAGGCGGCGCCGCGTCCGGTGGAACCCGCCCGGCGGGTCACCGCCGGAGAACCGTCGACGCCGGACCCGCCCGCGGCTGCACCGCCGTCGAACGTGGCAAGAACCTCCGCCCCGGTTGCCTTCCCCAGCTCGCTCCAGACCGTCCCGGCGCCGAAGCGGCTCAAGCCCACGGCATCGCCCGAGCGCAGGGGGAAGAATTCCTCCATGCTCACGCCCAACAGTTCGGAGAAGGCCCCTGGATAACCGCCGCCGTTGACCGGGTCCATCCGGATGTGGTCGTTCTCGTCGACGATTCCGGAGAAATAGGTGATCACGAGGGTTCCGCCGGCTTCGACATATTCGTGGAGCTTCGCGGCGGCCTCGTCCGTGACGAGGTAAAGCATGGGCGCGATCACCAATTTGTAGCCGGAAAGGTCGTCCGTGCTTTGCCGGATGTCGGTGGTGACGCCTGCCCGGTAGAGGGCGTCATGCCAGCGCCGCGTTTCCGGGAGGTTCCGGGCGTCCTCGCTGGGGTGCGAGTCCAGTTCGGTGCCCCAGCGGGCGTCGGTGTCGTGGATGATGCAGGCGTCGGCCTGGACGGTGGAGCCGGCCACCTCGGAAATGCTCCCGAGCGCACGGCCCAGCTCCACCACTTCGCGCCACACTTTGCTGTCGCGGCCGGCATGGGGGACCAATCCGGAGTGGTACTTTTCGGCCCCGGCGCGGGAGGCGCGCCATTGGAAGAACAAGACTCCGTCGGTTCCGCGGGCCACGTGCTGCAGGGAGTTACGCAGCATTTCTCCCGGCGCTTTCGCCACATTGCGGGGTTGCCAGTTGACTGCCGAGGTGGAGTGTTCCATCAGGAGCCAGGGTTTGCCCAGCGCCCACCCACGGGTGAGGTCGGCCGTCATGGCCAGGTCCTGGAAGTTCCGTTCGTCGGCGGCAATCAGGTAATGGTCATTGGACACCACATCCATGTGCCCGGACCAGCGCCAGTAATCAACAGGAGCGTTCAGGCCCATGTTGAAGCCCATGAAATTGGTGGTCACGGGGTGCTTCGAATGCGCCCTGATGATGTCTGCCTCTGCGATGAAGCATTCAAGGAGGGCGTCGGAGGAGAACCTCGCGAAATCCAGTTGCTGCGTGGGGTTCACCCACGTTCCCGAGCGGCGCGGGGGCAGGATCTCGGCCCAGTCGTAGTAATGCTGGGACCAGAAGGCCGTGCCCCAGGCCTCGTTGAGCGCGTCAAGGCTCCCGTATCTGGCCTGGAGCCATTCCTGGAAGCCACGCTCCGCGTGGGGGCCGAAATCCGGCTGGTTGTGGCAGCCGTATTCGTTGTGGACATGCCACATCACGACGGCGGGGTGCCCGGCGTAGCGCTGCACGATCGCCGTCGTCAGGGCTGCTGCCGCCTGGCGATAGTCGGGTGAGCAGGCCGCAAAGGCTTGCCGCGAACCGTAACTTTGCCGCACGCCGTCGGCATCCACCGGGAGCGAATCGGGGTACTTGCGGCTGAACCACGGCGGGGGAGATGCGCTGGCGTTCGCGAGGTCCACACTGATGCCATTGGCGTGGAGCAGGTCCAGGATCCTGTCCAGCCAGCCGAATTCGTACCGGCCTTCTTCGGGCTCCAGAAGCGCCCAACTGAAGATGCCGACACTGACCAGGTTCACTCCCGCTTCCTTCATGAGGGCGACGTCGTGTTTCCAGACCTCTTCGGGCCATTGTTCGGGGTTGTAGTCGCCGCCGAACGCGATGCGGCCGCCCAGCTTGTCGACGATGTAGTCCATTGCCATGCGTTTTTATCCTTTGCTGGAACCGAGCGTGAGACCGGCCACGAATTGGCGCTGCAGCACGAGGTAGATGATCAGGGTGGGTATCACGGTGATGGTGGCGCCAGCCGCCAGCAGGTTGTAGTTGCTGAGGAACTCGCCCTGCAGGTTATTGATGGCGGTGGTGATCGGCAGCCGGTTTCCACTTTGGATGAAGAGCAGCGGCCAGAAGAAGTCGTTGTAGATGAAGATGACTTCCAGGGTTCCGAGCGCCGCGAGTGCGGGGCGGCACAGCGGCAGGATGATGTTCCAGTACTGCCTCCAGATCCCGGCGCCGTCCACCAGGGCGGCCTCGGTCAGGTCGGACGAGAGGGCCTTCATGTAGTTGGAGAGCACGAAAGTGCAGAAACCGATCTGGAACGCCGTGTCCACGGCAATCACCGAGATGTAGGTGTTGAGCAGGTTGCCGGAATCGCTGAAGGAGTAGGGCAGCGTGACATGTTTGAACATCTCGAACAACGGGGCCGCAAGGACCTGCGGGGGCAGCAGGTTGCCGGCCGTGAACATGATCAGGAGGGTGACGTTGAACTTCCAGCTCACCCGGGAGACGGCGAATGCCATCATCGAGGCGAAGAACAAGGTCAGGAGCACCGAGGGCACGGTGATGATCACCGAGTTCAGGAGGTACTTCGAGAATCCGCCTTGGGTCCATGCCGTGATGAAGTTGTCGAAATTGAAGGTGCCGCCAAGGCTGAAGTAGCCGTATTTGTCCGTATCCGCTTTGGGACGCAAGGCTGTGAACAAGGACCAACCCAACGGAATCAGCCACATGATTGCCATGACGGTCAGGAAGATATGGGTCCCGTAGTGGCGCTTGCCGGAATTCCGGCTTGTGCCTGAGGCTGCTGGTGTGCGCGGGATGGGATTGGCGAGGGTGCTCATGCCTTGCTCTCCTTGCCGAAGGTGCGGATGAGGTAGAAGACGATGGGGATCAGCGAGATGACCAGGAGAATCACCGCGAGGGACGAGCCCACTCCGATCACCTGGCCTTCGCCGATCAGGTTCTGGATCACCAGGGCGCTGATCAGTTCAAGGCCGTTGGTCCCTCGGTTGATCACGTACACAATGTCGAAGGCACGGAGCGACTCGATGATCGTGATGACCACGATCACGATGTTCACGGGGCGCATTGCCGGGAAGACGATGCGGAAGAACGTCTGCGCCGCATTGGCGCCGTCGATCGACGCGGCTTCCCGCAGCGAGGGGTCCACGCCCTTGAGCCCGGCCAAATACAGGATCATCACGTAGCCCGCGTGACGCCAGGTGGCCGCAATCATGGCCGCCCAGATATTGACATTGGAATCGCCGAACCAGTCCACGGCCTGAGGCGTGCCCGCCGTGCCCAGGAGGTAGTTCAGGAGTCCGCTGTCCCGGTTGTAGAACAGCTGCCAGATGATGCCGATGAGGGCCAGGGACAACATGACGGGTGTGAAGAAGATGCTCTGGTAGATCTTGCTGCCGCGGATCTTCTGGTCCAGGAGCACGGCCAGCAGCAGGCCAAGGGGTGTCGCGATCAGGGCCAGGAAGACGAGCCACAGGACGTTGTGCTGGATTGCGGGCCAGAACGGGGGATAGTCCTGGACCACATAGCGGTAGTTGTCGGCTCCTGCGGCCTTGATGTCCTTCAGGTCCAGGCCGTTCCAGCGGGTGAAGCTCAGCGCGATGGAGAAGAGCGTGGGCAGCCAGACCAGCAGCAGTTGGATCAGGGTTGGCAGGCCCACCATGATCGCGAGGATGAATTTGTCACGGCGGGTGAGGCGGCGGACTTTGCCCGCTTTGCCGGTCCGCCTGCCGGCGCCGGGCTGGCTTTTGCCGGCCATGGTTCGCCCGGCCGCGCCGGGCTCGCTGTCCGGGGCGGCCGGTTTCTCGGCGGTAGTACTCATGGGGATTCCTTCAGCTACTGGGCTGCGTAAAGGGTCTTGGCCTGCGCTTCAAGGTTCTTGACGTCCACGGTGCCGTCCTTGATGAAGGACTGCAGCGCGGGAATCATCACGTTGTTGGCCATGGCAGGGAGGGCGTCCCGGTCCAGGAATTGGCTGATGTACTTGGCATTGGCGATGGTGTCCGCGCACTTCTTGTTCAGCGGGGTGAACTTCGAGGTGTCGGCGCCCTTGACGGTGGCGATATTGGAGCCGTCCACGGCTGAGTAGGCGTTCTGGCCTTCGGCGGATCCCATGAACGCCAGGAAGTCGTGCGCCGCTTTGTTGTCGCCGCCCTTCTTGGAGAGGAGCAATCCGTCGATGGGGGCTTCGACTGCGTCGGTGCCTTCCACTGCGATTTCCGGGAAGGGGAAGAAATCGATGTCCGCCAGCACAGCGGGATCCGTGAATTGCTGGGTCACGAAGGAACCCAACAGGTACATGCCGGTCTTCTTGGCTTCGAGGGCCTTGGCCGCGTCCTGCCACGTCTGGCCGAGGGCTGCAGGATCCTGGAACGGGAGAAGGGCCTTCCACGTGTCGAAGACGTCGCTGACCTTCTTCTGGTCCCAGCTTTCCTTGTGGGCGGTCAAGTCCACGTGGAATTGGTAGCCATTGAGGCGCATGTTGATGTAGTCGAAGGTGCCCATGGCCGGCCAGCCGTCCTTGTCCGCGAAGCCGATGGGGATGATGCCGTCGGACTTCATCTTGGTGGCCAAGGTCTTCAGCTCATCGAACGTCTTGGGGACTGCGTAGCCCTTTTCTGCCCAGAAGCTCTTCCGGTAGAAGAAGCCCCACGGGTAGTTGTAGTTAGGGACGAGGTACATCTTGCCGTCGGGCCCGGTGGAGGCCTTCTTCATCGCGTCGGAAAAGTTGCTGCCGATCGTTGCCCACACGTCGTCCACGGGAGCCAGGAGGCCCTTGCCCGCGTAGTACTGCATGCGGTAGCCGGCGAACCAAGTGAAGGCATCGTCGGGGCTGCCCTGGAGGTAGGAGTTGATCTTGTTCTGGAAGTCGTTGTGCGGGACGACGTTGGTGGCCACGGTGATGCCGGACTTCTTGGTGAAGGCATCGGTGACGGCTTTGTAGGCGGCCTTGGGAACATCGTCGGAAGAGCCCGAGCCGAAGGTCAGGCTGTTCGAGGAGGCTCCCGGAGCTGGGCCGGATCCGCCGGTGCAAGCGGCCAGCAGCGGAATGCCGGCGAGACCGGCAGCACCGATACCGAGCGTTTTCAGGATGGTGCGGCGTCCAGGGCCAGCATTGTGGGCCGACTGGAACGGGTCAAGATTCGCTGCCATGTTCTCTCCCTTGAAAGCGTGGTGCTTGTGAGTTTTCTCACGTAGAACTCGACTATAACCGCTCAAAAGAGAACATGAAAGAACTAAATATAACATTCTTGCGACAGCGGGTTTTAAGACAAAAGCGGCGGTCCTCGTGGGAGAGGACCGCCGCTTTTGCTTCCGGGCTCGGCGCCGGGTGGTTCGGCGCAGTGCCTACTTCTTCAGGGACTCGGCGATCTGGGCCATGATCGTCGGATCGGAGAGGGTGGTGGCGTCGCCGGCTTCGCGGCCTTCTGCGACGTCCTTGAGGAGGCGGCGCATGATCTTCCCGGACCTGGTTTTGGGCAGTTCGGGTACCACGAGGATGTGCCTGGGCTTGGCGATGGGGCCGATTTCCTTGCCTACGTGGTTGCGGAGCTCGGCGACGGTGGAGTCGCCGCTGTCCTGTCCCGACGGGGCGGACTCACGCAGGATCACGAACGCGACGACGGCTTGGCCGGTGGTTTCGTCGGAGGCTCCGACGACGGCGGCTTCGGCCACCCAGGGGTGCGAGACGAGGGCGGACTCGATTTCAGTGGTGGAGAGCCGGTGTCCGGAGACGTTCATCACGTCATCCACCCGGCCCAGGAGCCACACGTCGCCGTCGTCGTCCTTCTTGGCCCCGTCGCCGGCGAAGTACATGCCCTCGAAGCGGGACCAGTAGGTGTCCTTGAACCGTTCCGGATCGCCCCAGATGCCGCGCAGCATTGCGGGCCACGGTTCGCGGACCACGAGGTAGCCGCCGTGCCCGTCCGGGACGGACTCGCCCGCTTCGTCCACGACGTCGATCGCGATGCCCGGCAGCGGGACTTGCGCGGAGCCCGGCTTGGTCGCGGTCACGCCCGGCAGGGGCGCGATCATCTGGGCGCCGGTTTCGGTCTGCCACCAGGTGTCCACGATCGGGGCGGGGTGTTCCTTCTTTTCGCCGTTCTTGCCGGCGTTGCCGCCGATGACGTCCCGGTACCACATCCAGGCCTCGGGGTTGATGGGCTCACCCACCGAGCCCAGGACCCGGATCGAGGACAGGTCGTACTTGCCCGGGATGTCCCGGCCCCACTTCATGAACGTCCGGATCGCCGTCGGGGCGGTGTAGAGGATGGAGACCTTGTACTTTTCCACGATTTCCCACCAGCGGCCCTGGTGCGGGGAGTCCGGGGTGCCTTCGTACATGACCTGGGTAGCGCCGTTGACCAGCGGTGCGTAGGCGACGTACGAGTGGCCGGTGACCCATCCGACGTCGGCGGTGCACCAGAACACATCCGTCTCGGGGTGCAGGTCGAAGACAGCCTTGTGGGTGTACGCGGTCTGGGTGAGGTAGCCGCCGGTGGTGTGCAGGATGCCCTTGGGCTTGCCCGTGGTCCCGGACGTGTAGAGGATGAACAGCGGGTGTTCGGCGTCATGCCCGACGGCGGTGTGCTCGCCGGAGGCGGCGCCGACCGTGTCCTCCCACCACTGGTCCCTACCCTCGTGCCAGTCCACCGGCTCGCCGTTGCGCTTGACCACCACGACGTTCCGGACCGAGTGGCCTTCTTTGGCGAGGGCCTGGTCCACGGCCGGCTTGAGCGGGCTGCGCTTGCCGCGCCGGTAGGTGCCGTCGGCGGTGACCACGAGCTTGGCCTCGGCGTCATCGATCCTGGAGCGCAAGGCATCGGCGGAGAAGCCGCCGAACACCACCGAGTGCACGGCCCCGATCCGGGCGCAGGCCAGCATCGTGATCACGGCTTCGGGGATCATCGGAAGGTACACGGCCACCCGGTCACCCTTGGCCACGCCGAGGGACTCGAAGGCGTTCGCGGCCTTCTTCACCTCGTCGGTGAGCTGGGCGTAGGTGTAGGAACGGGTGTCGCCGGGTTCGCCTTCGAAGTGGATGGCCACCCGGTCCCCGAGCCCGTTCTCGACGTGCCGGTCCAGGGCGTTGTATGCGGCGTTGACCTGTCCGCCGACGAACCACTTCGCGAACGGCGGGTTGGACCAGTCCAGGGCTTTGGTGAAGTCCGTGTCCCAGTCCAGAAGTTCCCGGGCCTGCTTCGCCCAGAACGCGGGACGGTCCGCACTCGCTTCCTCATAGACTTCGGCCCGGACTACCGCGTTGGCCGCGAAGTCAGGGGTGGGTGCGAACTTCCGGTTTTCGCGGAGAAGGTTTTCGAGGGCATCGCCGTTGCCTGCCTCGTCGGATCCGGTTGCAGCGGTGGTCGTCGATCCATTGGCGTCCTGGGACATGTGAACCTCTTCATTCATCGATCTCTGCCGCGCGGGTGTCCCGTGGCGAGGCCGACCCAATCGCGCCAAAAGTGCACGGCGTTGGGCTGCGGCGCCTCACGGGATTCCGCAAAGAGCTTTTCCGGAACCCACCTTAGCGTTTTGAGGCCACAACAAGTGTCTGCGGTCACATTCTGGACCGTGCGGGACATCGGATCCGCGCCGAACGGCGCCGAAGGCTCCAGGCCGGGCTCCCAACGCGGGCCAATATTACGGTGCGGCATCCCAGCCTCCGTCCCGCGCCAACTAGTGGACTGTCAGACGGGTGGCATAGGCTGAAGAAGTCTCGAGACGCGAAACTTGCCGCCCGGTCCGGCCCGGAAAATACCGGGTGCAGCCTTGGGCGGCAGCGTCCGGAACACCGCCGTACTAAGGAGATTTTGCACATGAACCAGACGAGCCAAGGTCCGAAAAGCGGTGCGCAAGCGCCCGGATCGGCCCCTGATGCAGCTGCTGGATCCGGGGCGCCGGTGCCCGGCAGCTTGACCTCCCCGAAGTACCAGGCCGTCCTGGGTCCGTTCACTATCCGGGACGTGACCGTTTTCGGTTCCGCCTTGCTCATGTTTGTGGGGTCCCTCCTGCCGATGTTTGGCGGGCGCTACAACCTGTGGAACTTGAACAACCTTTTCTTTCTGGCTCTGGGCGTCCTTCTTCCCCTGGTTGTTGCCGCTTTGTTCGTTTCCCGGCGCCTGCAGCCGGGGAACGTTGTGCGAATCGGTTCCCTTTCTACTGACCAGTTCGCTTCCGTCGTGGCGTCGTTCGCCCTGACCCTGTTCTTCCTGTCCGCGGCAGGCGCGTTCACCGTGTTCGTGCTCGTCGGACTCATCGGCTCGGCAGGTCTTCTGGCTGCGACGGTCCTGGCTCCCCATTTGCCGCTCCTCCGCGACGACTTCAAGGACCGGGCCGAACAGCCCGCCCACGTTGTGGCCCGCGAATCGGCCATTCCAACGCGCAAGCCTGCCGTGCCGAAGCCGGCTAAGCCTGAACCGGCCAAGCCTGAACCGGCACCTGCCGGCCTGGCACCCGTTGAGGTCCCGGCCGTTGCACCCGCCGAGCCCGCCGCCACCGAGGCGGCCGCCGTCGTGCGCCCAGAGCCCGCCGCCACGGAGGCCGCCGCCGTCGTGCGCCCGGAACCTGCCGAGCCCGCAGTTGCCGACGGCGGGCGGGATGCGCAGGCGTCCGCGCCCGAGGAACCCAAGCACCTGCCCGCTGCCACCATGGCGACGCCGATTGTCGGTGGCGCAGAGACCGGAGCCGGGGCTGCCACCCAGTACATCGGCACGGTCGATCAGCCCCGGAAACACGAGCCCATCGGCGCCACCGTTGATCCGGCCGCGCGAAGGGACGAATCCGAACACGACGCCCGGTACGAGGCATTCTGGTTCGCCGTGGCCCATCCCCGCGTCGTTGTCGACGAGCACACAGGAATCCCTGCCTTCACCATCGAACCGGGCGCGTGGGTATTGGCCCTCGAAGACCGCGGCCAGGAATTCCTCGTACAGGATACTGACGGCAAAGTGGGCGTTCTGCGCGACCTCAGCCACATCGAACGCGGCTAGCCAGGCCGGCCGTGGACACCGTCGTCGAAACCCCGCTGGCTTTGAAGCGGCGTGCGCGCAAAATCAACAAGGCGCTTGCTGAGCTTTATCCCTACGCCCACGCTGAGCTTGATTTCCGGAACCCGTTCGAGCTGGTCGTGGCTACGGTGCTGTCCGCCCAGACCACCGATGTGCTGGTCAACCAGGTAACGAAAATCCTGTTCGCACGCTATCCGGATGCCCGGAGCATGGCCGAGGCCGAGATTGCCGAGCTGGAAGCGATCCTGCAGCCCACCGGTTTCTTCCGTGCCAAGGCGAAGAACGTCCTTGCGCTCAGCACACGCTTGGTGGACGAGTTCGACGGCGAGGTTCCCGGACGGCTGGAAGATCTGGTGACGCTTCCCGGCGTCGGTCGCAAAACGGCGAACGTGGTGCTCGGCAACGCCTTCGGGGTTCCCGGAATCACTGTGGACACGCATTTCGGCAGGCTGGCGCGCAGGTTTGGCTGGACGGCGTCCGAGGATCCGGTGAAGATCGAGTTCGATGTCGCGGAGCTGTTCGAGCCCAGGGACTGGACCATGCTGTCCCACCGCGTCGTTTTCCATGGCCGGAGGGTTTGCCATGCGCGCCGGCCAGCGTGCGGAGCGTGTGCGGTGGCCAATTGGTGCCCGAGTTACGGCGAAGGCGAAAAGGATCCCGTCGAAGCCGCCAAGTTGCTCAAGTACGAACTGGCCCCGGGCAACGAAGCGCTTCTCGCGAAGCTGCTTGCCGAGACGCATCGCGCGGCGGAGATTCGGATGGAATCGCAAAGGAGACCTGCATGACCGCGCTCGAGGATCTCGTCAGCCTGATCACCAGGATTGATTCCGGCCTCCATCCTGGCCCGGATCCGCGGATTGCAGCTGCAACTGTCGATCCGGACAAGGCTCGGAAAGCGGCCGTGCTCATGCTCTTCGGCGTCCTGGACGACGTCCCCGCCCAATCCGGGAAGCCCGTGGCCCCGGCGGATCTGGACGTCTTGCTCCTGGAACGCGCCCACACCCTGGACGACCATCCGGGACAGGTGGCGTTCCCGGGCGGCAGCATCGACCCCGGCGATGAGTCGGCCGTGGCGGCGGCCCTCAGGGAAGCGGTGGAGGAGACCGGACTGGACAGCGGAGGCGTGCAGGTGCTCGGTGTCATGCCGGAACTTGGCCTGATCCGCAGCAATTTTGTGGTCACCCCGGTCCTGGCGTGGTGGGCGTCGCCCTCGCCCGTGAGGGTGGTGGACTACGGCGAGTCCGCCCAAGTGTTCCGAGTTCCGGTGCGCGATCTGCTCGATCCCGACAACCGATACACCGGAACGCTGACGAGGCTCGGCAGGACTTTCTCGAGCCCGGTGTTCCAAGTCAACGGAGTCGTGGTCTGGGGATTCACCGGGATGGTGCTCAGCGGCCTGTTTGACGCCTTGGGCTGGACTGTTCCGTGGGACCCGGAGCGCCTGCTCGAAATCGAGATCTAGTCTCCCGCCGTAGCAGGCAGGACGCCGAGTGGGGGCTCCGACCGCTGCGCCGGGGGGCTATGCCGCGCGTCGGGCTGTCTTGGAGTGATCCACAACGATGCCCGTGGCGGCATTCTCCCGAACGGCGTTGATGCCGGCCACTACGGCCTTCAGGTGTTTGAACCGCGGCGATTCCGCTACCAGGGTTCCATCGGCAGCCGTCAGCCGAAACCGGTAACCGTCCTCGCCGTCTTTGAGAATCTCGAATCGTCCAGCCATCGTTGCTGTTCCCCCTTGGATACTGCCTCGCATAGTGATCCGCACAGCACAGTGACCTGCGCAGCGGGTGCGTCTTTGCACTGTGGCACTTCTCACGTCGAACGCCACAAGGCGAGACTATCGAGAACAAAGGGGAGTGCTGAAGTTACTTTGGGGTACATTACTTGCCCGGGTCATGCCGGGTTCGTTTCCGCCATATGACTCGCTTTCGGGACCACCTGCGGTTATGGTTCCGGGCTTCAAAAGGTCAGGGCACGCCTTGGCGCCGGCACCGGATACTCGGCGATCGCCATGCGGAACTCTTCCTCTGCGTTGAGCCGCCGCCGGACCTCCATCGATTCCAGCCTTTGGGCGTCTTCAGCGTCAATTCCCGGGCTTTTTGCCAGTTCCCTGATCCATTCGCCGGCCACGACGGCGTCATGCTGCTCGCCCAACAACCGCTGCAGACCGATGGCGGGCTGAATCACCCCTGAGGCGTGATGGCTGAAGGCGTCCGCGACTGCTTCCGCCGAGTAGCGGAGGCACTTGACGTCCTTGCGCGCCTGGTGGAGTGCTGCGTTGCGCACCTGCGCGTCGCTGTTGCCTGCCTGTTCCGCGAGGCTCTGCTGCAACCGCTCCCACCGGGCCTGGAGGCGCTCCGCGAGGTCCGCCGTCGGGTGCTTGTATTCCCTTGCCGTGGGCACTTCCAACAGCGCCGCCCTTGCGGCCCTCACGGTGCGTTTGCTGCGCTTGCGCCCGCCAAGGGAAGCAGCCAGCCGTGCGCTGGACGCTTCCAGTTCCTCCACGGCCAGGCGCACGGTCCCGGGGCTCTTCCACGAGTCCTTTGTGTCCAGGGACAGCCGTATTCTCTGTGCAAGGACATAGGCGTCCCTGGACTCGCCGAGCGACGTTGCGAGCCAACTGACTTCCCCCCGGGCCGTCCGGGGGAGACGAGGGATCATGCCGCGATAGCAGCTGAGCACTGAACGGAGCCGGCGAAGGGCAAGCCTGGCGTTGTGTACGGCCTCCGGGTCGGCCGCTGCGATCAGCGGCAATTGTCCTTCCAGCTCTGTAAGTTGGAAGGCGATGTATGCAGCCAGCGGTGCCTGGCCTTTGTGTCCCACGGGGCAATCGTCCTCTGCTGCTGCGCCCGGGGCAATAGCGCCGATTACTTCGCTTTGTCGTAGGAATCGACGACGGCAACACTCACCGGAAATTCGACCGGAACCCGCCCGAACAGCAGTTCCTTCGCTGCGGCCGCGGCCTCTTCGATGGCCTTGATGCACGCTTCCACCGACTCCGTAGGCGCGTGGACCATGACCTCGTCATGCAGGAAGAACACGAGTTCCCCGGCAGGCAGGCCGCAGGCACGTGCGGTGCGCAGCCGCCGTCGAAGTTCGGCAAGCCAGCACGACGCCCAGTCCGCCGCGGAACCTTGCACCACGAAGTTCCTCGTGAAACGTCCCCGCGAGCGCGCGATGCTGTCCGCGCGCCGCTGCTCTTCCGCCGTCGTGGATTGCTGGCTGCGGACCCAGCGTTCCGACGGCGGCGGGCTGCTGCGTCCCAATCTTGAGGTCACGGTGCGGCCGCCTTCGCCGTCGCGGGCTGCCTGTTCGACGAAGCCGACTGCCCGGGGATACGTCCGGGTCAGCTGTGGCATGAGGCGTCCGGATTCGCCCGTGGTAGCGCCGTAAATTGCACCGAGCAGGGCGATCTTGGCCTTCGAGCGGTCGCCACCGAAACCCTGGGCGGCTATACCGGCGTACAAGTCCTTGTCCCGTGCGGCCTCGGCCATTTTCGAGTCCTGAGCAAGCGCCACCAGAACCCGGGGCTCGAGCTGGGAGGCGTCTGCGACGATCAATTTGTGGCCCGGGTCGGCGTGAACCGCACCCCGGATCTGGCGCGGAATCTGCAATGCCCCGCCGCCCCGGGACGCCCAACGACCGGAAACCACGCCCCCCACGACGTACTCGGGCCGGAACCGCCCTTCGCTCACCCAGGCGTCCAGCCATGACCAGCCGTTGGCAGCGAACAAGCGGGAGAGCTTCTTGTACTCCAGCAGCGGCTCGATGGCCGGATGCTTCGATTCCTTGAGCTCCCACTGGCGGGTGGTTTTTACTTCGATGCCGTTCCGGTGCAGGGCACGCATGAGGTCCTGCGGTGAATCCGGATTCAACTTCGGGGACTGGAGAATCCCGCGAAGCTCGTTGCAGAGCGCCTCCAGCCTGGCTGGCCGGTGCCCGGCGGGAGGCCGGGGACCCAGGTGGCGTTCAAGGATCTCTTCGTGCAGCGTCTCCTGCCACGGCACGCCCGTGAACTGCATTTCTGCGGCGATCATGGCGCCGGCGGATTCGGCCGCCAGCAGCAGTTTCAGTCGGTGCTGCCGGCCTTCTTCCTTGGAGCCCTGGCCGAGCGCATGTTGCTGGGCCGCGAATTCGGCACGGATCTCGTTCAGGCCTGGCTGGGTGCTGCGCGGGACCAGGTCGTCGAACAGCGCGTCCTGATCGGCGGGTGGCGGGGGTGGCTGGAGGATGCGCGGCGGAACCGGCATTTCGTCGTCTTGCGTGAGCTTTTCCGCGCTGCGGGCATAGTCCGTGTGGGCCGTGAACTCGGAGTGGACCAGGATGGCGCGGCAGAGTGTGAGGTCGTGGCAGCGCTCCAGTTCCACCCCGGCCTGGAGCATCGCCGGGTACCAATCCTGGGTCCGGTTCCAGACCCAGCGCGGACGACTTTTCTCCAACACGCTGACGACGTCGGCCAGATCGGCCTTTCGCACGACGCGCGGCTCTGTGACGGCTACTCCGGCCGCATCGCTTTCCTGAATGGCTGCGCCGTCTGGATGGGCGGCGAGCAGCAGGTACATGCTGACAATTCTGCCTTGTGATTCCGTGGAACCCTGCACTTTGCGGACAGTTGCCGTCCGCGATACTTCCGCCAGCGATACTTCTGTCCGGGGTGATGCCGTCCGCGGTGGAGGGGTTCGCGGTGGTGCGGTTCGCGGTGGTGCGGTTCGAACGAGGACTCCTCGTCCACAGGCGTTGTTGCCGTTGCTTATCCACATAGGCCGATACGGGCCTTCACTGCCCGCGGCGAAACGGAGAGAGTGGCTTCATGAGCGGGCAACATCTGGAGCGGAACAACGGCACCAATCGCGGCTCGTCGGTGCTTCAACGCCGCGGCCCCGGATCCGGTGGATCCGGGGGTCGCGCCCGATCCGGGGGATCCGGTCCACCGCCAGGGCCGGAGCAAGGCCCGGCGCCTGGCCCGTCTCATGGAGAGCCGTGGGTTCCTGCCGATTCCAGCGAAGTCCTTCTCGTGACAGGAAACGTCCGGCTTCAAGCTGAAACCGAAAGGATCGCTGCCGCTGTCGGTGCGAGTCTCCGGACAGTCGTCGATTTATCGGCCGCGCTGCCCATGTGGGACACCGCGGGAATGGTGCTTCTCGGCAGCGACGTCCGCGAGCTTCCGCCCCGTCGTCGTGCGCCTTCAGTCTTGCTGGGCCTCGACGGTGAAGGGGATTCTTTGTGGCAATTGGGGGCGGCGCTGGGGGCCGAACGCGTGGCAGTCTTGCCGGAAGCGGCAGCCTGGTTGGCCGAGCACCTCGGCCGGTCCCCTGACCCGGACCCCGGAGGATTGTTGCTCGGGGTGACAGGAGGGTGCGGCGGTGCGGGCGCGTCCACGGCTGCGGTGTGGCTGGCTCAGGAAGCGGCGGTCCATGGAATACGGACGCTGCTGGTCGATGGCGATCCCCGGGGAGGGGGGCTTGAGCTTTACCTGGCTGCCGAAGATGCGCCGGGACTGCGCTGGCCCGATCTTGCAGGTGCCAGCGGGAGCATCGGCACCGGGCAGCTAAGCGACTCCCTGCCTATAGCCGGAGGATTCTCCTTCTTGTCTTGGCCAGGCAGTCGCGACCGTTTCCTGGACGTGGAGCCCGGCGCTGTCGTGGCTGTCCTCGATGCGGCGAGACGCGGATTTGAATTGGTCATTGTCGACATCGGTCGCGGAACAGAATCGCTTGGCTGCTTCGCCTGGGAGTGCGACAGGATCCTTATGGTGGCACCGGCTCAACTCCGCGCAGCAGTCGCCGCTGCCAAGCTTCTCCAGGATCTGCCGCCTGTTGACACAGCCTTGGTGATCCGTGGAACGGCCGGTTCGGCCTTGGACGGACCCCTCGTAGCCGATTCGCTGGGTCTGCCCCTTAACGGCGTGCTTCCCGAACTCCGCGGTACGGCCGCGGCGGCGGAGCTCGGACGCCTTCTGGAATTCGGCAAACGGAAGGCCGTGCGTCGCTTTGCGGAATCCGTCCTTCACCTACTCGACGACGGAGCAGCATGAGTGCTTCTGCCTTCCCCAGCGGCGGGCGCTGGCGCAATACCAGGCTCTTGGACGCCGCGTTGCTTGAAACCGTGCGGGAAACCGTCATGGCCGACGCCGGACCGGTCACTCCGTCGCGAGTGGCCGCGGCCGTCCATGCGACGGGCCGGCTCCTCGGAACCGCAGGGGCGCTTGCCGCCGTTGAATCGATCAGCGCCGAATTGAGCGGACTTGGACCTCTCCAACAGCTTGCCCGCGATGCCTCAGTGACGGACATCTTCGTGAATGGCCCGGACTCGGTGTGGTTCGATCGCGGTAAGGGGCTGGAACGGGCCCACGTGCATTTCGACGGTGAACCCCAGATCCGTGCCTTGGCATCCCGGCTGGTGGCGGCCGGTGGGCGTCGTTTGGACGACGGTTCGCCCTGCGTTGACGTCCGTCTCGTCGGTGGATACCGGGTGCACGCCGTACTGCCTCCGATTTCCACTGAGGGAACTTTGTTGTCCGTGCGGATCCGGCGCGAGGAGGTCTTCTCCATGGACGAGCTGCGTACGGGAGGCATGTTCGCAGCACCGGTCCAACAGGTGCTGCACGCGATGGTTGACCGCAGGTTGAGCTTCCTGATCAGCGGTGCCACGGGTTCCGGGAAGACCACGTTGCTGTCCACGATGCTCGGCTTGAGCAGCCCGCATGATCGGCTTGTCCTGATTGAAGACGCTTCCGAGCTGAATCCCGTGCACCCGCACGTGGTTTCCCTTGAATCGAGGCACGGAAACCTTGAAGGCGGGGGCGCACTCGACCTCGGCGAACTCGTTCGGCAGGCGCTGCGGATGCGGCCGGACCGGTTGGTCGTGGGCGAGTGCCGCGGCGCTGAAGTACGTGAGCTGTTGACGGCACTCAATACCGGCCACACAGGCGGCGGTGGCACCATCCACGCAAACACTGCCGCAGCAGTCCCTGCCAGGCTCGTGGCGTTGGGCGCGCTCGCAGGCTTGAGCCGGGAAGCCGTTCAACTGCAGCTTTCAACGGCATTGGATGCAGTAGTCCACGTCGAGCGGACGCCTGCCGGCCGGCGAGTTTCCTGTATTGGGGTGCTGTCGGAAAACGGGTCCGCCCCATCCGTGGTGCCTGCTGTTGAGCTGCGGGCGGGTGCTGCTGTTCCCGGTCCTGCGTGGCGCGATTTCGCGGCTCGCCTTGGCCTGGATCCCGGGCTCCTGCTTGCTTCCCAAGGACCGAATCCCCGCCCGGATCACCTGGGGGCGGCGCATCTTGGAGTGGATCACCTTGGAGGCGCCGCGTGAGCGGATTCCTGGTTCTCGTCCTGGCGGCCGCTTCTTGGGTGACCTTCCAACCGTCTTGGCGGCTTGGCAGACGGGTCCTGCGCGCTCTACCCCATGCTCCCTCGGTTGTGGCTGGGCCCAGGCCCGCGACGCGCACGCCCCGAGGACAGTCTCGCCCGGACACGTTGTCGCTCACGGTACTCGTGCAGCAGTTGGCCGCACTCCTCCGGGGAGGCCGTTCGACGTCGAGGTTCTGGGAGGAACTCTGGATGGTTCATGGGGACAGGGGCCACCGCACTGGCTCGGGCGACCCCGGGGGTTTCAATGCGCGAGGAAAGGCGCGAGGAAAGGACCCGGGACTACCCAAGCTGTCGTCTGGGTCTCTTCAAGTTCTCGCGGCGGCGAGGGCGGCCTCGATGATCGGAACGTCGGTCGCCGAAGCCATACGAACGTCTGCAGCGAAGGATCTCAAGGGCGGGAATCCCGCGGAACGCCGAATCTGGGGAGAACTTGCCGCCTGCTTGGACGTTGCGGAGGCGAGCGGTTGTCCCTTGGCCGACGTGCTGACGCGATTTTCCGCCCAACTCGAGGCCGAGGACGACGCCGGTGATGCGCGCCAGACTGCCCTGGCCGGCCCGAAAGCCACCGTGCGCCTCCTGACATGGTTGCCGGTATTTGGCTTGGGGTTGGGCATGCTGCTCGGGACGGATCCAGTGGGGGTCCTGTTGGCCAATGGGGTCGGGTTGGCGGCGCTGGCGGCTGGGGGCGTCCTGACCGTCGCCGGCAGAATATGGTCATCCCGGCTGGTGCATGCCGCGGTGGGCGGTGACTGATGGGCCTGGCTTTGCCTGCCATCGCAGTGTCGCTGCTATTGATCTTCGCGGCAATCCTTGGGCTGGCGGATCAGGGAAGAATCCGGCGGTGTTCAGCCTTGCGGATGCTTCGCGAATCATCAGGGAACAACGGCCCACTCAAGAACGCACGGAGAGGCGAGGCGGTAGGCCCGCACCCGAATCCCGGGGGCCAGGAAGGCTTGCGCAATGTGCCGATGATCCTTGAGCTCGTGGCCGCCATGCTCGACTCAGGGGCGGGGCTCGGACGGGCCCTTGACTTGATCGCCGCATGCGCGTCCCCGCAGCTCAGCCGCACGCTGAGCACGGTGGTTGCCGCCCTCGAGATCGGAACTGACTGGGAGACCGCGTGGCGGAGTTCGGGCCAGCAGTGCGCTGAAGCGCGCAAGCTCAAGGACGCGCTCGCCTTCGCCGCCCTGACTGGCGCGCCATCCTCGGCCATCCTTTATGCCCAGGCAGCACGACTGCGGCGTGAACAGTTCAGGATGGCGGAAAAGCGTGCTGCCGCGCTCGGCGTGAAACTCGTGATCCCCTTGGGTCTTTGTTCCTTGCCCGCCTTCATCTGCCTTGGCGTCGTCCCCGTGCTCTTGGCAATGCTTCCGTCAGGGGGCTAATCCGCGGCCCCTACCGCGCGCATGGTCAGCCCAGCATTGACGAGTTCGCGGGCCGCAAGCCGTAATTCTTCGGCTCGCGCTGTCAATGTGGTTTTAGGCATGCCACTATTCTCAGGCTCACCATGGCTGGTGTCGATCCATAGGGGTGGTCAGGCATTCCACAAGCGGTATAGCGCGAGCCCAGAGTCGCGTGAATGCGAATGTCGAAAGATTTACCTCCAGCGATACTTGTTCGGCCACGGACAGGCTGGAAAGGTAGCAGTCCCGGCGTTGGTGTTGCAATGCCAGCATTCCATTTCCGGAAACGGTCGCCTTCGGGGGCGTCGGGGGGCGAAGGTAACACTCAACCTGAACCTGCTCGGAAAGTTCGCGCAGTCTCTTCCGTCGCCGCCGAGAGAGGATCAAATACATCATGCCCAGCATCACCACGTAGACGGCGGCGCTTAGTGCCGCCCCTTCCAACGCACGCCCCGACAGAGCTCCGATGAGAAAGTAACTGCCACCGCCGGCCACAAAGAAAAGCGCTACGTACCAACGGCGGCGCTTCTCGATCGTATCTGACTGTTAAGGACCACTAGCCCATACGAATAGGGGCGAGATGGTCGCTCCGCGCGAACGTTCGTGAAGGGGGCTTCCCCTCCACAGAAAGGTCAGGAGCGAGTTTTCCACTTAGGAGAGTTGGGGCCTTTCGAAGCCCAGGGACGGACGGAAGAGTCGAAGTATGTCCGGCAGCCAAGCCGGCCCGCAGAAAGGAACCTGAAATGAACGCAACCATCAACACCGCCCGGCCCGGCAGGCCCCTCGCCCAGGCAATCCCTTTTCCGCCGGAGGCCGAGATCCTTGAACTGTTCCCGGGCTCGCCGGGACACAACCCCGTCCAGATGCCTACCCATCCGCGTTCCACCGCTGAAACAGACCGCGACGACTCTTCCGTTCCGAAACGGTCGAAGAAGCGGGTCGTGGGGTCCGAGCTTGGCATGGCAACGGCCGAGTATGCCATCGCCACGCTTGCTGCTGTGGGCTTCGCCGGGCTCTTGGTGGTCATCCTTCGCAGCGAGGAAGTACGTGGCTTCCTTCTGAACCTCATTCGTAGCGCGCTCTCCCTGCCATGACAAGGCAGCGGGGTTCAAGGCAATGCGCCGAGACTTCGATCAGACGGGCCGCTCCGGGGAAAAAGGTTGATGGCCGGGCGAGCCACCGTCGGAAAGAGGCCTTCCCTGAGGGGGACTACGGTGCGGTCACTGCGGAATTTGCCGTGGCGTTGCCTGCTGTCCTGCTTCTATTGGCCTTGCTTCTCGCAGGATCGGCCGCGGGAATTACCCAGCTGCGCCTGGAAGAAGCTGCCAGGGCGGGAGCGCGGGCCCTCGCCCGCGGAGATAGCCATGCCGCCGTGGACGGAATCGTTCGAAGACTGGCAGGAGATTCCGCGTCGGCCGCCGTTGCGGAAGACGGCAAATGGATCACGGTCACAGTATCTGCCCGCGTGGTCGGGCCTTTTGGCTCGCTCATCCCCTGGAGTCTTTCAGCGACTGCGTCGGCGAGGGGAGAGGCACCGCAACCATCAGCATCCACCGCGCCTCTCTTCAAGGTCGGAGACGGCGTTGTGGACTTCAGAGGTGCTGTGCCGATGGAGAGGCTCCAAACCGCTGTGGAAGAGGTCGCGGCGTGAGGGCAGGTAGTGCCCGCGTCGGCGATGGCGATCGCTTTGCGGAAAGCGGTTCGGGAACCATCCTGGCTGTTGCTCTGGGCCTCGTTGTGTTGGCCTGCCTGGCGGCGGCGTTGACCCTTGCCCAAGCTATGACGATGGCCCACCGGGCAGCGTCTGCCGCCGATCTTGCTGCGCTCGCGGGAGCCGACGCCGCCCGCGGACTGACAGCCGGAGATCCTTGCGTGGTCGCCAGCGAAACGGCCGCGCGGCACGGAGCTTCGTTGTCGGCTTGCACAGTGCTCGGAGGTGGGATCGTGGAAATCCGGACGAAGCTGGACCGCGGCGCAGTCTTCGGGACCGCGACAGGCCGCTCCCGGGCCGGGCCGCCGCCCTAGACCGCGTCCCGCAGCAGCACGTCGATCAGCGTGACCGCAGCGTCCTTGTCCAGGGGATTGTTCTTGTTGCCGCATTTGGGGGACTGGACGCAGGAAGGGCATCCGGAGTCACATTCGCAGGCTTTGATGGCGTCCCTTGTGGCGGTCAACCACACTTTGGCTTTCTCGAAGCCACGCTCGGCGAATCCGGCCCCGCCGGGATGGCCGTCGTAGACAAATATCGTGGGGACTCCGGTGTCGGCGTGGAGCGCTGTTGAAACACCGCCGATATCCCAGCGGTCACTTGAAGCGACCAGCGGAAGTAGTCCGATGGCGGCGTGCTCGGCGGCGTGGAGCGCACCCGGGAACTGCGCCTCGATAAGGCCCGCGCCGGTCAGTGAACGGTTGTGAACCACAAACCATACCGCCTTGGTGAAGAGATCCCTGGCCCCGAGTTCCAGCGGTTCTTCCCCCAAAACCTCGTTGGAAATCAGTGCCTTACGTTGGAAGGAGACCACCTGTGTTGTTACCTTCACTTCGCCGAAGTGGACTGCGATATCCCCCCATTCCATGGTCCGGAGGGATTGCAGGACCTCGATCTGGGTCACATCGCGCGCGGTCGTGTAGTAGTCGGGGTTCGTTCGGCGAACCACCACGCAATGGTCTTCTTCGTTCAGTTCCTCGACCAGGTAGCTGTCCCCTTGGTGCACATAGATCGCCCCTGTATGCGCCTGGTAATGGGTCTGTGGCGAGTCCATGGTGCCCAGCAGGGAGCCAGTGTCGGAGTCCACGATGCTCACGGGGCCACCGCCGTCTGCGCGGAGGTTCACCATGGCCGCTGCGCTCTCGGGATGGGTCCAGAACCAGCCCGCGGGCCGTTTCCTCAGGTAACCCTGCTCCACCAGCTGATTCAGGAGGGACTCGGATGTTGGCCCGAACAGGCCGAGTTCGGCCACGCCGATGGGGAGCTCAGCCGCTGCCGCACACAGATGGGGGCCGAGCACGTAAGGGTTTCCTGGATCGAAAACGGTGGCCTCGACCGACACATCAAAGATCGCCTCCGGATGGTTGACGAGGTAGGTGTCCAAGGGATCATCGCTGGCCACGAATGCGGCAATGGCGTCCTGGCCCGCTCGGCCGGCCCGTCCGATCTGTTGGAACAGGGAAGCCCTCGTCCCGGGCCAGCCGGCCACCAGCACTGCGTCCAGTCCGGATATGTCGATACCGAGTTCCAATGCGGACGTGCTGGAGACCCCAAGCAGCTCGCCGGAACGCAAGGCCTTCTCCAAAGCCCGTCTCTCCTCGGGAAGATAACCGGAGCGGTAGGCGGCAACCCGTTGTGGCAGGCTCGGGTCCACCTCATCGAGGAGGCGCTTGGTGATGGACGATATTGTTTCGGCGCCGCGCCTGGATTTGATGAAGGCGATGGTCCGCACACGGGAGGACACCAGATTGGCCAGCAAGTCCGCGGTCTCGGCCACAGCGGTCCTGCGGGATTTCGCCCCGTTTTCGCCCTTCAGGTCGGTCAGCGCGGGTTCCCAGAAAGCCACAGTGGTGGAGCCATGCGGTGAACAGTCCTCGGAAACTTCACGGACGGGAGTGCCGATGAGCCGGGAAAATGACGTCCCAGGGTCTGAAGCCGTCGCCGACGCCGCAATGAACACCGGTTCGGGAAAGGAGGTGCCGGCACCGTAGTAGGCGCAGATTCGCCGGAGCCTGCGCATGAGGTTGGCGACGTGCGACCCGAACACACCCCGGTAGCTGTGGGCCTCGTCCACGATGACGTATCGCAACCTGCGGAAGAAGCGGGCCCACCACGTGTGGTTGGGCAGGATCCCGAAGTGCAGCATGTCAGGGTTGGCGAGGATGAAGTTGGCGTGATCGCGGATCCAGCGGCGCTGGGACTGGTCGGTATCGCCGTCGTACGTTTCCGCCCGGACGGTAGGGAGCCTGAGCGCGCGGATCGCTGCGAGCTGGTCGGCTGCAAGCGCTTTGGTGGGCGAGAGATACAAGGTGACGGCACCGTCGTCGTGGATCTTGCCCGGCTCGGACAGCACCCGCAGCTCGGAACGATGGATCGCGTCGAGGGCGGGGAGCTGGTAGGCAAGCGACTTCCCGGAGGCGGTCCCGGTGGCGATGACGACGTTCTGGCCCGAGTGTGCGAGCTCCGCTACTTCGATCTGGTGCCGGTACGGTTCGTGGATGCCCAAGGTTCCGTAGGCGGCAACCACATCGGGATGGGCCCAGCCCGGCCATGCCTCATGGACAGCCTGGCGCGCCGGAATAGTGCGGACATGTCGCAACTGCTCCGGGTCCGGGCTCCTGCCCAGAAGGGAGATCATCGATTCAGTTGCGTTCACCTGAACATTCTGTCATCGGAACGGAACCCAACGGTTGCCGCTCCAGCCGCGGACCCGCTGCGGGCAGCTCCCGGCGCCGAAGGCCGGCTACGCGACGGACAGGTCGGTCTCGTCGACCGGCTTGGTGGACATCATGAGCACCTGGCTCACATGCTTCCAGCCAAGGTGGGAGTAGAGATGCTGTCCGTCCAGAGAAGCCAGGAGGAGGCCGCTTTCAACATCGTGTTGAAATGCCTGCGCGGCCAGGGCCTTCATGATGAAACTGCCCAGTCCCCGGCGCTGGTAATTGGGCTCGGTGACGATCTTGTCGAACACCGCCGTCTGCCTGACCACGAATACCTGGCCGCTGGCCGCGACCTCTTCACCGGCATGGACCACCGCATAGTGGACGCCCTTGCTCTCGGAAGTCGTGAGCTTCAGGTCGTCATCCGAGAGCCACGGATCTTCCGCATCCTGCGTCCCCATGTCCACGATCATCATGGTCTGGGAATCGGAGGTGATGTTCAGCCCGTTTTCGCGCGCCAACTGGGTATAGCGCGCGACGTCGTTCGTGAGGATCGTCAGGATACGGGTTTCCGCCTGGGCGGTCTTGGCAGCCAGCGCGGCGAACTCGGCGTCGGAGGGGTCGTGCGCAAAGAATTCCCAGTCGCCGGTTTTGTCCGCACGCAGTGCTGCCGGGAACCGGCCTTCCTTGCGCGTTTCGTAGCTTCGGGACCCCGACCAGCCAGCCACCCAGACTTCGAGCAGCTCAGCGATGTCTTCAACCAAGGCGTCGTGACTCATGTAGAGAGACTATGCCAGAGGTCTGGGAATCAACAGGGCCGGTCAGTAACAGCTCCATTAACACTTTGGGCAGCCGGAAAGCGGCTCGGCGCACGGGTTTGGGGCCACCAAGTACCCTTAAATACGTGGCTTTGAACAGAATTGTGCTCTTCTATGGCTTTACCCCGATCGCAGACCCGGACGCCGTTCGGCTCTGGCAGCGTGCCCTGTGCGAGAAGCTCGGCCTGACCGGGCGCATCCTTATTTCGCGGGACGGCATCAACGCCACAGTCGGTGGGGAACTGAACAACGTCAAGCAGTATGTGAAGACCACCAAGGAATACAAGGGTTTCCACGATATCGACTTCAAATGGTCCGAAGGCGGAGCGGCCGACTTTCCGAGGCTCAGCGTCAAGGTGCGGGATGAAATCGTGTCCTTCGGTGCCCCCGGGGAACTGAAGGTTGATGCGAACGGCGTCGTCGGCGGTGGCACCCACCTTCAGCCTGAACAGCTCCATGCACTCCTGGAGGAAAAGAAGGCAAGTGGGCAGGAAGTAAAGTTCTTCGACGGGCGCAACGCCTTCGAAGCCCAGATCGGCAAGTTCAAGGACGCAATCGTCCCCGACGTCGCCACCACCCACGACTTCATCAAGGAACTCGACTCGGGTAAATACGACGACCTCAAGGACCAGCCTGTGGTCACCTACTGCACCGGCGGCATCCGTTGCGAAGTCCTGTCCAGCCTCATGGTGAACCGCGGCTTCAAGGAGGTTTACCAACTCGACGGCGGGATTGTCCGTTACGGCGAAACCTATAAGGACCAAGGGCTGTGGGAAGGCTCCCTGTACGTTTTCGACAAGCGCATGCACCTGGAATTCAGTGAGGAAGCCAAGACCATCGGCCAGTGCGTCCGCTGCCAGGCACCCACCAACAAGTTTGAGAACTGTTCCAACCTGAGCTGCCGCAACCTCACTCTGTATTGCGCGGAATGTGCGTCGAGCCCGGAAACGTTGCGTTGCCCGGAAGGCTGCGCCGCCTAGCTCCGGTCAGATCCGGCTCACCCGGTACGCGAAGTCCGCCGGAGAATGGGCGGTGATCGTCATTCCCAGGACGGCATCCTTCTCCAGCTGCAGGACTTTGACCCGTGTGGTGCCGCACCGCAACATCACCTCGACGAGGACGTCGCTTCCGTTTCGAACGGTGAAATCGGCACTGCGGGCACCACGGCACGCCAGCGTCACCGCATACGTTCCCCCGGGAAGACGTCCGGAAGGACATCCTGCGCCCACGACTTCAGGGCGCGCGCCCACCCCATAAGCCGACTCTACGCCTGGCCGAAACCTCGAACGAAGGGGGCAGCTACGAAGCCGGCACCAGTTGGTACGCGTAGATCACGGGAGCGTCCACGCTGCTTGCGCCGATGCTCACAGGACCGGTCGAGGGAATCTTGATACGGGACGTCTCGCGGCTGCCAAAGCAGGCTGCCCCGGCCTCGGTAATCCGGGTACCACCCGAGGAAACGTCGAAGAAGGCCTTGCCACCGCCGTCACACGCAACAGTCAAAATGTAGCTTCCCGCAGCGACGCTGGCGAAGTTCTTGACCAAGGGATCGCGGTTCGGGATTTTTCCAGAGTCCTCCAAGACCACTCCGGCCACCGAGGGCATGGTGGTCGCCTTCCACGCGGGGACGTCGGCGTTGGAGACAGATCTCCCGGAGGAGCACGCCGTCACCGCAAGGATGCCTGCGCCAAGGACCAGAAATGCAGCGCGACGCCAAATGGAGGGGTGAAATGCCATGATTCAACGCTACCTGCTCGATCGGCTCCCCGCCGACGTCGCAGCCGACGCAGCCGCCGGACCGACGAATGCGCGCCCGACGCCGCCCAGCCGCTGCCCCCAATAGACTTGCACGGTGACTGATCCCGCAACGCCCGCCACCTTTGGGGCCGCCCCCACCACCCTCGACGCTCCCCGCAGCGACCTTCCCGCGCTGCTCACAGCGCTCGCCGAAGACCTGCGACACGTCGGCTACACCGTGGACGGAGTGGCAGGGCTGCTGGGACAGTCCGCCCACGCGGCCCTCGCCCGGGACCAGCTCATCCCCGCACTCATCGTCACCGAACCGGCTGACTCCGCCGGAAACCCGGCGACGGACCCGGCGAAAGCCGCGCTCGCCGTCGTCGTGCGCTTGTGGCTTCTCGCCGTCCCCCAAACCGAAGCCGAGCTCGACGCCGCCCTGCCGCGCGTCCGCACCTCGGGTTTGGTGGAGCTTGGTTTGGTGGAGAAGAACGACGGCGGTGCTGTCGCCGCCAAGGTGGATTTGCGGCCGTACGGTTGGGAGGGCGACTCCGGAGCAGACAACAGCGGAAGCGGCGGCGCTGAACTGTGGGTTTCCAGTGATCTCGCCGCCCACCAGCAGCCCGGTGTGCTTCGGCACGACCATGTGCTGGGCATCGGGCAGGCCTCCACCACCCTTGTCCAGACCACCATCCGGCGGCACTCGAAACGCGCCCTGGACCTCGGGACGGGTTGCGGAATCCAGACCTTTCACCTCCTGCACCACAGCGAGCACGTCACGGCGACGGACATCTCCGAGCGGGCCCTCGCGTTCACCCGTTTCAACCTGATGCTCAATGCCGAGGCCCTGCACCTTGACCCGGCCAATCTCGAGTCCCGCGTGAGCTTGCGGCTGGGTTCGCTCCTGGAACCCGTGGCAGGCGAGACTTTCGATCTAGTGGTGTCCAATCCGCCTTTCGTGATTACCCCGCGAAGTGTCGGCGAGCAATCTTCGGATCAGTTCACGTACCGCGACGGCGGCCTCCCCGGCGACGACATCGTCGCCAACCTCGTCCGCACGCTGCCCGACGTCCTCGCCCCCGGCGGCACGGCGCAGATGCTCGGCAATTGGGAGATCCCTGCGGGCAGCGGCTGGACCGAACGGCCTTCGTCGTGGCTCGCCGGGTCCGGCACCGAGGCGTGGTTCATCCAGAGGGAACAGGTGAGCCCCGAGCTGTACGCGGAGACCTGGCTGCAGGACGCCTCCGAGGGGCGCGACCGCGAGCTCTACCGTGCTGCCTATGCCGCCTACCTGGAGGATTTCGCCTCCCGCAATGTGGAGGCCATTGGCTTCGGAATGATCTGGCTGCGGCGGCCCGAGGCCCTGCCTCCGGGAGCTGCCCCCACCCGATTCGAAGAAATCACCTACCCTATCGAGCAACCGATCGGTCCGCACCTTGCCGCCGCCGTCGAACGCGCCGACTGGCTGGACGCCCACGAGCTCTCCGAGGCCCACCTGGTGGTGGCCGAGGACGTGACCGAGGAACGCCACCAGCGTCCCGGCGCCGAGCACCCCGGCGTCATCCTGTTGCGCCAAGGCGCGGGCCTCCGCAGGACGAACCTGTTGAGCACCGAGCTGGCCGGCTTCGTGTCGGCATGTGACGGCGAGTTGTCCGTCCGCCAGCTGATCGGCGCCCTGGCCGCCCTGCTGGGTGGAGGGGAGGACTTCGACGACGACGCGTTCCGCACCGGGTTGCTCTCCGATGTGGGGAACCTGGTCCGCGACGGCTTCCTGCTCCCCGCGGCGTAGGGCACTTGCGGCGGTACCGGCGGATAAACTGTTTCGGTGAATGAAGACAATGGGGTATCCACCGGGCTGGCATCCGCGAAGCGCCGGAAACGGCCCGGCAAGACGGTGGAGATCACCGACCCCAAAGCGATCCGTGCGCTGGCCCACGCGGCCCGGCTTGAGGTCATCTCGGAACTGTATTCCACGCAGTTGAGCCGGACGGCCACCGAGCTCGCCGCACAGACCGGGCTCACGCCGAGCGCCATGAGCTACCACCTGCGGGCGCTCCAGAAGTGGGGGATCGTGACTGCCGCAGACAACGAAGGCGATGCCCGCGAACGCCGTTGGAAGGCTGCGGGTTCGGACTTCACCATCAAATCCGGCGGCAACGCTCCGAGCCCGGAGATCGCCGTCGTCGAACTTGAACTGGACGCCTTCCGGCGTCGGGCTACGGCCTTCACCCGGGCCCGTGGTGAGCGGCGCCTGCGCGGCGAGACCGCCAACGAGGCAGCCGCCATGGTGCTGTCCAGCGATCTGCTGTACCTGACTCCCGACCAGCGGACGGATCTCAAGGCCAAGTTCCAAGACCTCATCAGGTCATATGACCTCGAAGATCCCACCCGGATTCCCGAAGGAGCGGTACGAATCGCTACGATGTGGTCAATGATTCCGGACGACCGGACCCCGACCTCAACCTAGCCCAAACCCACTGTTCCTCCACAGCACTTGTGCACATGGAAACGCACGATTCTGCAAAATATGGTGAACTAGGCCAATATGGGCACGAGCCCAAGCAATTCATTTTTCTGTAGGAGAACCGTGCCCAGCAAGGCAAAAACCGGCAAGAAACTCGTGATCGTGGAGTCTCCGGCCAAGAGCAAGACCATCGCCAAGTACCTGGGCGAGGGCTTCATTGTCGAGGCCTCGATCGGCCACATCCGCGACCTCCCGCAGCCCTCGGACCTCCCTGCAGAACTGAAGAAGACCTCGGTGGGCAAGTTCGCCGTCGACATCGAGAACGACTTCAAACCGTATTACGTGGTGTCCCCGGACAAGAAGAAAAAGGTTGCCGAACTCAAGGCCCAGCTGAAAGACGCTGACGCGCTCTATCTCGCAACCGATGGGGACCGCGAGGGCGAGGCCATCGCGTGGCACCTCCTGGAGGTCCTGAAACCCAAGGTTCCCGTCTACCGCATGACGTTCGGTGAAATCACCAAGGAAGCCATCCACCGCGCCATGGACAACCTGCGCGACGTCGACAGCGCCCTCGTCGACGCCCAGGAAACGCGCCGCATCCTGGACCGTCTGTACGGTTACGAGATCTCCCCGGTGCTGTGGCGCAAGGTTGCCCGCGGACTGTCGGCCGGCCGGGTCCAGTCGGTCGTGACCCGCATGGTGGTTGACCGCGAACGCGAACGCATGGCGTTCAAATCCGCATCGTACTGGGACCTGACCGGCCAGTTCGGTACCGGCTCCGCGACGTTCAAGGCCAAGCTCGCCGCCGTGGACGGCGCGAAGGTAGCCAGCGGCCGTGACTTCAACGACGACGGCGTCCTCACCTCCGCGAACGCAGTGCACCTCAACGAGGAACTCGCGACGTCGTTGGCCGCCGGGCTCGAGAACGCGGACTTCCGCGTCCGCTCGGTCGACACCAAGCCGTACACGCGCCGTCCCGCCGCGCCGTTCACGACGTCGACCCTTCAGCAGGAAGCCGGCCGCAAGCTGCGCTTCACCTCCAAGAGCACCATGCAGATCGCCCAGCGCCTGTATGAAAACGGCTACATCACCTATATGCGTACGGACTCGTCCGCCTTGAGCGACGAAGCCCTCACGGCCGCACGCCGCCAGGCCTCCGAACTGTACGGTCCCGAGTACGTGCCGCAGTCTCCGCGCGTCTACGCCAATAGGGCCGCAAACGCGCAGGAAGCCCACGAGGCGATCCGCCCCGCGGGTGACTCCTTCCGCACCCCGGCCCAGGTGGCCAACCACCTGACCGGAGACGCTTTCCGGCTCTACGAACTCATCTGGAAGCGCACCATCGCGTCCCAGATGGGCGACGCCAAGGGCTCCACCGCCACCATCCGCCTCGGCGCAGTGGCAAACGACGGACGCGACGCCGAATTCTCGGCCTCCGGCACTGTCATCACCTTCCCGGGCTTTCTGGCGGCCTACGAAGAAGGCAAGGACGAGAGCCGCGGCGACGACGACTCCGACGAAGCCCGGCGCCTTCCCAACGTGGCCAAAGATGATTCCCTCACGGCTTCGGACATCGTTGCTGTTGGCCACGACACCTCGCCACCGCCGCGGTACACGGAAGCCTCGCTGACTGCGGAGCTGGAAAAGCGCGGCATTGGCCGTCCTTCCACCTACGCATCCACGATCTCCACCATTCAGGACCGCGGCTACGTCCGGAAGCAGGGGTCTGCGCTGGTTCCCAGCTGGATCGCCTTCTCGGTGATCCGCCTGCTGGAGCAGCACTTCACCGACTACGTGGACTACGAATTCACGGCGGACATGGAAGGCGACCTGGACAAGATCGCCAACGGCCAGGCCGTCGGTGCAGCTTGGCTCAAGCACTTCTACTACGGTGAAGACGCCGATCCTGGCCTCCTGAGCATCGTCAACAACCTCGGTGAAATCGATGCTCGCGAGATCAACTCCGTGCCGATCGCCGAGGGCATTACGCTGCGCGTCGGCAAGTTCGGCCCGTACTTGGAAAGCTCGATCCCTACCGTCGACCCCAAGACCGGCGAAGTCGTGGAGTCTGCGCGAGCCAACGTCCCCGAGGACCTCGCGCCGGACGAGCTGACCGCGGCAAAGGCCGTAGAGCTCATGGAAACGGCTGCCCCTGAGGAACGTGTCCTGGGCGCGGATCCGCACACCGGGCACACCGTGGTAGCCAAGAACGGCCGCTACGGGGCCTATGTCACCGAGATCATCCCGGAAATGACCGAAGAGCAGCTGGCCAACCAGCCGGTGGAGTATTACAAGAACGGCAAACCGAAGCCGCCGAAGAAGCCCGTCAAGGCCAAGCCGCGCACGGGATCTCTGTTCAAGTCAATGACGGTTGACTCGATCTCGCTCGACGAAGCCCTGCAGCTCATGAGCCTGCCTCGTGTCCTCGGCGCAGACGCCGACGGCAACCCGATCACGGTGCAGAACGGCCGCTTCGGGCCGTACCTGAAGAAGGGCACGGACTCCCGTTCCATCGGATCCGAGGAAGAGATCTTCACGATCACCTTGGAACAGGCACTGGAAATCTACTCCCAGCCGAAGCAGCGTGGTGCGCGTGCTGCCGTGCCGCCGCTGGCCGAGTTCGGTCCGGACCCGGTTTCGGAGAAGAACATCGTGGTGAAGGAAGGCCGTTTCGGGCCGTACATCACCGACGGCGTCACCAACATCACCGTTCCGCGCGCCACGTCCTTGGAAGAGCTGACCCGGGAACAGGCAATCGAGCTCCTTGCCGAGAAGCGCGCCAAAGGCCCGGTCAAGCGGACCACCACGGCCCGGAAGGCGCCTGCGAAGAGGGCCACGGCGAAGAAGTAGTTCTGCTTGCCGAAATCGTGGGTGCGGGCCGAGGACTACGTTCCGGAACGCAGCGTACGGCCCGCACCCACGATCTCGCCACCGGACGGCGGCCCGGGCGGACCGGGAATTGCTTCCGGCAGGGGAACCGTGATCGAGTGGAACCATGACAGATCAGCCGGCAGCCCCGGAATCCTTGCCCTTGAACGACCTTGAGTCCAAGCTCGCAAAGTCCGGGCAGCCCGACGCAAACCCTGTGGACGTCATCCTGGCCTTCCTGAACAACGAGGTCTACATCCTGAGCACCGACTCCTTGGACAAGCCTGACGCCGCGGTGGAGCCGCTTGTCCTCGCCAACTCCGAGGGCCAGCCGGTCCTCGCCGTGTTCAGCCACCCGAGCCGGGTGGAATCGCACTTCCTTGAGGCCGCACCCAACGTCCTGGGCACCCACGGCTCGGCGATCCTGGACAGCATCGGCGACGAGCTGGGCCTGGTGATCAACCCCGGCAGCGAGCACGGCTTCGAGATGGGTCCGGAAGGCATCGCCAACGTCCGCCGCGACTTCACCCGCGCGGACGAAGCCGAGGAAGCAACGGGCGAAGCCACCGCCCCTGCCGCAGATGCACCCGTCGACGGACCCCGGGACTAATTGCCTAGCCGACGGCACGAATCGGCAGTCGTACTTGCTTCACACGCTTCGAATCGGGGAATAATGGCAGAATGCGTCTTGGCGTCCTAGACATCGGTTCCAACACCGTCCATTTGCTTTTGGTGGATGCGCATCCGGGAGCACGTCCGGTCGCATTTGCCTCCCACAAGCGACCGCTTTCGCTGGTTCAGTTCCTGGACGCCGACGGCAACATCAACGACGCCGGACAACACGAGTTGATCGAGTTCGTCCTCGAAGCCTGGGAGTTCGCAGCCCGCCACAAGGCCGAGGACCTCCTGGCTTTTTGTACCTCGGCCATCCGCGAAGCCACCAACGGCGTCGAGGTCCTCGCCCGGGTGAAGCACGAAACCACCGTGACCCTGCAGGAACTGACCGGCAGTGAAGAAGCCTCCATGACGTTCTTCGCGGTTCGACGCTGGTACGGTTGGGGCGCCGGACCGATCCTGGACCTCGACATCGGCGGTGGGTCCTTCGAAATGGCGTTCGGCCAGGATGAACTGCCCGAACTCGCGGTGTCAGTGCCGCTTGGCGCCAGCCGCTTGACGAGGGACTGGCTCCACAATGACCCGCCCACGGCCAAAAGCGTCAAAGAGCTGCGCAAGTACATCCGGCACACGCTCAAGCCGGTCGTGCGCGAGTTCAAGCAATTGGGCCGGGCCAACCTGGTGGCCGGAACCTCCAAGACCTTCCGTTCGCTTGCACGCATCGCAGGTGCGGCCCCCAGTGGCGCCGGGCCCTACGTCAAGCGCGAACTCCACGCCACGGACTTGGGGCTGTGGGCGCAGCGGATCTCGGCCATGACCGTCGAGGACCGGCTGTACCTCCCGGGCGTCTCGGATGCACGGGCGGCGCAGATCCTTGCGGGTGCCCTCGTCGCCGAGGCCGCATTGGAATTGTTCGAGTTTCCCAGCATGGAGATCTGCCCCTGGGCCTTGCGCGAGGGATTGATCCTCCGCCGGCTCGACCAGTTGATCTTCGATGGCCCGCTGGCCCCGGCCCCGCATGTCGGGCTCGGAGGCGCGGTACCCGTGCCACGCCTGGGCGCCAACACCGGAAAGGCCGCGCCCGCGGCAGTATCCATACCAATCCCCATCGCCGGGAGGCAGGCCAACTAACATGAGCACCGACGTCGAGCACTCCGAAGAAGACACGCCGAGGATCCCGGTGGCGCTATCCAGCGCTTCGGTCTATCCTCTCAGCGTCCATGACGCTTTTGCCGTGGCCCAGGACCTGGGGTACGACGGCGTCGAGGTGATGGTGACCAACAACGCCACCAGCCAGAACCCGGATGCCCTCATCCAGCTAAGCCATCGCTACGACCAGCAAATCGTCTCCATCCACGCGCCCACCCTGCTGCTGACCCAGCAGGTTTGGGGTCCGGCGTGGAACAAGATCGAGATGTCCTGCCAGATGGCGCGCGAAGTCGGCTGCAACACCGTGGTGGTCCACCCGCCGTTCCGGTGGCAGTCGAACTATGCGGAGAACTTCGCTGCCGGCGTGCGCGAAATCGCGGCGATGTACCAAGTGCACATCGCCGTAGAGAACATGTACCCGTGGCGTGTGCGCGGCCGGGAGGCGCTCGCTTACCTTCCGCACTGGGATCCGATGGGCCAGGATTACGACGACGTCACCTGGGACTTCTCGCACGCCGCCACCGCGGGTGCCAACAGCCTGGAGGCGATCCAGGCGCTCGGGAGCAAGCTGCGGCACGTCCACCTCACAGATGGTTCGGGCTCGGGCAAGGACGAGCACCTGATCCCCGGTTACGGCACCCAACAGTGCGCCGAGGCGCTGCAGTATCTCGCTTCCAGTGGATTCGAGGGCACCGTGGTTGCCGAGATTTCGACACGCAAGGCCAAGGCTGCCGGTGAACGCGAGGAGTGGCTTGCCGAGACGCTGCGCTTCGCCCGCCAGCACTTGGGGGCGCCGCTCGTGGGAGCCTTTGAGATCTAGGTTCCTTAAACGAGAAAGCACCGGCGGTCGATACGGGAAAATGGGGGGAAACCCGTTCGACCACCGGTGCTTGTGGCGGACATCCCCATGCCCGCCTCATCACTCGCACCCTCAATGAGGTAATTACTAAGCTACGGATCGATGTTGGGTGCAGCCTGCGATAACCTTGGGAACCAGCTGGGAATCCTGGCTTGTTCGAACAGCTTCCGAAATCCGTTCGGCAGCGGGGTGGCCGAACTGGCATCATGGAGCCATGAGCAACCGAATCGCATTCCTTGGCTGTGGGTCCATGAACGAGGCCATCCTGGGTGGCCTGCTGGCTGCCGGAACGGACCCGTCGGACGTCGTCGCCACTGTGCGTCGCGCAGAACGTGCGGCGGAACTAGCTGAGCGCCACCATGTCATGACGATTGCCGGAGCCGAGGAACCAGACAACAACAAGCTGGCCACGAAGGGCGCTTCGGTTGTCATCCTGGGCGTCAAGCCTGCGGGCATTGCCGATCTTGCCCGGGAAATCTCACCAGCGCTGGCCAAGAACACCATTGTGATCAGCGTTGCCGCAGCCGTGTCCATCGCCCAGCTGGAAGCTGCCCTGCCGGCGGGCCAGCCGGTCATCCGCACGATGCCCAACACGCCCGCCAAGCTCGGCCGCGGGGTAGTCTCTGTTTCGCCCGGAACCAACTGCACCCCCGCGCAGCTCCAGCAGGCCAAGGACATCCTCGCCGCCGCAGGCACCGTGGTGGAAATCCCCGAGGAACAGGTGGATGCCCTCTCCGCCATCAGCGGCTCCGGCCCCGCGTACGCGTTCTACCTCGCAGAAGCAATGGCTGCCGCCGGCGTCGAGCTTGGCCTGGATCCCGAGCTCTCCCTCAAGATTTCCCGCGAGACCGTGGCGGGCGCCGGTTTCATGCTCGCTGAGCCCGGAGCCGACCCCACCGCGCTGCGCATTGCCGTGACCAGCCCCAACGGCACCACCGAACGCGCCATCGCTGCGTTCAACGACGGCGGGATACCTGCGATCATCGCCGACGGAGCCCGCGCCGCGGCCGCCCGGGCAGCGGAAATCACACAGCAGCTCGCTTAGTCCTACTTACGGTGCTCACGAGGACGGTGGCTACGGCCGCGCCGCGAACCGTTCCAGCAGGTCCACGTGGCCGGACACAATCAGCATGTCGCGGCCGGAAACCTTCGTGTCCGGTCGGGCGTAGGTGAAGTCCTCGCCCGGGGATTTCACGCCAACAATGGTCACGCCGTATTTCGAACGGACCTTGGACTCATCCAGCGTGAAGCCCACCGTTTCCTTGGGCGGGTACATTTTCACGATGGCGAAATCGTCGTCGAACTCGATGAAGTCCAGCATGCGCCCGGAGACCAGGTGTGCCGCACGGACTCCGGCGTCGGCCTCGGGGTAGATGACATGGTTGGCGCCGATGCGGGTGAGGATCTTGCCGTGGGAGGCGGTGATCGCTTTCACCCAGAGGTGTTCGATTCCCAGGTCCACGAGGTTCACCGTGATGAGCACCGAGGATTCGATCGACGTTCCCACGCCCACCACGGCAGAGCTGAATTCCTGCGCGCCAAGCTGGCGGAGGGCATCGATGTTGGTGGCGTCCGCTTCGACCACATGCGTCAGCACCGAGGCCCAGTTCTGGACGAGCGTGCGGTCGCGCTCGATGGCCAGGACTTCGCGTCCTTGCTTGACGAGCTGCTCGGCAGTGGCCGCACCGAATCGGCCCAAGCCGATCACCAGCACGGGCGCGTTGTGCGCCGGCCGGTTGGGGACGCCTGATGAATTAGCCAATGATCGGCCTCTCTTCCGGATAGTGGAATAGCTGCCTGCGCTGGCGGAGGGCCAAGGCGGAGGCAAGGGTAATGGTGCCGATGCGGCCGGCGAACATGAGGGCGGCGAGGATGTAAACCCCCGACGGCGGGAGTTCGGCGCTGAGGTTCGTGCTGAGGCCTACGGTTGCAAAGGCTGAAATGGTTTCGAAGAGTACCCGGTCCAAACTGGCGCCGCTGATGGCCAGAAGCAAGAATGCGGCCGCGCACACCAAGGTGGCGCCGGCGACGATCACCGAGATAGCTACCCGCATGGTGCCCTCGGGAATCGTACGGCCATAGACCTTGACGTCCTGATCGCCCCGGGCCTCAGCGACGATGGCGAGGAACATGACCGCGACGGTGGTCACCTTGATGCCGCCCGCCGTCGATGCCGAACCGCCGCCGGCGAACATGAGCGCGTCCGACAGCAGCCTGGTGGTGGCGTCCATGTGGCTCTGGTCAACCAGGTTGAAGCCGCCGGAGCGCGTCATGACCGAGGCGAAAATGGAATGCGTGATCTTGTCGCCGACACTCATGTTGGCGATGGTGTTGGTGTTGTCCCACTCCATCAGGGCCCACAGGACTGCGCCGGCAATGAGGAGGATCAAGGAAACCTGGATGGTCAGCTTGGTGTGGAGGCTCCACTTCTTCCAATTGAGGCCGTGCCGCCGAAGCACCAGCATCACCGGGAAGCCGAGGCTGCCGAGGAACACTCCCAGCATGAGCGGCACAAGAATCCACAGATCGGTCTCGTACGGCACGATTCCGTCGGAATGGGGCGTGAACCCGGCATTGTTGAAGGAAGAAATCGAGTAGAAGATTCCGTGCCAGACTGCCTGCCAGAAGTCCTCTCCGAGTGTCAGGAACCGCGGAATCATCGCGATGGCCAGGATCGCCTCGATCGTCACGGACGTCGAGATGACGATCCGCAACAACGTACCCACTTCGCCCAGGCGTCCGGCGTTGTTCATGGCCTCCTGGGCGATGAGCTTGCCCCTCACACCCAGCCGTTTGCTGACCATGAGCGCCAGGAGCGATGCGAGTGTCAGGGTTCCCAACCCACCCACGAAGATGCCCACCAGAATCACGAGCTGGCCGAAGAACGTCCAGTGCGTCGCCGTCGACACAACCGTCAGACCGGTCACACAGACACTGGAAACAGCGGTGAACAAGGCCTGGTGGATGGGAGTGACCGAACCGTCCGCCGATGCCGCGGGCAGGGAAAGCAGGCCGGTGAACAGCAGAATCGCGAAGACATATGCCGTCAGCGCCAACCGGGCCGGTGAGGAGTTGGCGATGTTGTCGATGAAGTCGCGGATGCCCGTGAAAATCCACAGGCTTCCCCGCTCCGGCTGGACGGTTTGCCAGCTGGCCGGGTCTCGGGACCTCGACTGGCTCTGGGTCATGGCGGTGCTGTTCGCTTCTGGTCGATTGATTCTGCTTTCCTGAGTAGTAAACCACTAATCGCTCGCCGTCACGGGCAGTGCGCTCCCGCCGCTCGGGTAGCCTGTCATTGATGACTTCCTGGGCAGGCCTCCGTCCCTCCCCGCTGCCAACGACGGTGGCGTGGGATCCCGCCATGACCGCGTACAATTTCGGTCCCTCGCATCCGATGGCCCCCGAGCGGCTCGAACTCACGGCCAGGCTCGCCGCGGCACTCGGACTCTTCGACCTCGAGCATGTGTCCGTCCAAGCGCCCGGGGTCGCGTCCGACGTCGAACTCCTGGCTGTGCACAGTGCCGAATATGTCGCCGCGGTGCGGCGCGCAAGCGACGATCCAACGACGCCGGACCCGGAACGCGGGCTTGGCACCGACGATGATCCGGCCTTTGCCGGGATGCACGAAGCCAGCGCCCGGCTGGCCGGCGGATCGTTGCTCGCGGCCGAGGCGGTCCTGTCCGGTACAGCGGTCCGCGCCGTCAACTTCGGTGGCGGCATGCATCATGCGTCCCGTGAGCGGGCCAGCGGCTTCTGTATCTATAACGACGCCGCCCTCGCCGTGCAGAGGCTGCTCGACGGCGGTGTCCGCCGGGTCGCGTACATCGACGTCGATGCCCACCACGGCGACGGCACCCAGAGCATCTTCTGGAACGACCCCAGGGTCCTGACGATTTCCCTGCACGAGAGCGGGCTCTCGTTGTTCCCAGGAACGGGATTCGCCAACGAGATCGGCGGCCAGGACGCGCTGGGCACGGCCGTCAACGTGGCCTTGCCCGCATGGACCGGCGACGCCGGGTGGTTGCGCGCCTTCCATGCCGTAGTACCGCAACTTGTGCAGGCCTTCGAACCGGAAGTCATCGTGAGCCAGCATGGCTGCGACTCCCACAAACTCGATCCCCTCACCCACCTCAACCTCAGCGTGGACGGCCAACGCGAGGCGGCCACCGCCGTCGCGGGCCTTGCTGGCCGGTTTTGCGAGAACCGCTGGATCGCCACCGGGGGAGGAGGTTACGACATCACGGGAGTGGTGCCGCGCACGTGGAGCCATTTGATAGGCATCGTGGCCCAACACCCCGTCCGGCTCACGGCTCCGGTTCCGGAGGCTTTCCGGAGCTATGTCCAGGAAAAGTACGGCGAAGCGGTACCGGAATTCATGGGCGACGGCGTCGACACTTGGTGGCGTTCGTGGGAGGTCGGGTACGACCCCGCGGATGCCGTGGACCGCACGATCATCGCCACCCGCAAGGAGATTTTCCCGCTCTACGGACTGGATCCCTGGTTCGACTGATGCGTGTTCGACCAGCTGGCGTAAGACCGAGGGCAACGCCACGCGCATATGCGAAATAGTTGATGCCTTTTGGCGTATATGTCGCTAGGGTGGGAGGCATGGTGACTGACGACGTATTTGCCGTCATTGCTGAGGCAACCCGGCGTGACATTCTGGTTTCCCTCCGCTCTGGGGATAAGGCTGTGGGGGAACTGGTGGAGGAGCTCGCCGCGAGCCAGCCCACCATTTCAAAGCATTTGAAGGTACTCCGCGAGGCGGATCTCGTCAGCATGCGCGCACAGGGGCAAAAACGCTATTACGCGTTGAACCCGAAGCCGCTCGCAGGTGTTGCGAGCTGGCTGGAGACGTTCGACGTCGGTCCCGCGAAGCCCGCGGCCGAAGCCGCGACGCCGGCGCGCAGCCCCCGCCCACGTGCGGCGGGCCAGCCGGAAGCAGCGGGCCAGGGCACTGCGAAGAAGCAGCCCGACAGCGAGCCGCTGGGCACGTCTCCGGCGACCACCGACGTCGAGCGCTCGCCTAAAACCGTTCCCGCCTCGGGAGCTGTTGCCTCCGCCGCAGGAATCGACGACACCAGGCCGCAGCAGATCGGCCGTACGGTTGGCCGTGCCGCCACCAAGGCTGCGGACCTCTTGGCGAACCTGCCGAACCTGCCGAAGTTCGGGCGGAAGAAGTAGAAGCAAGCCGGGGTGATCGCGGTCAGGCCCTGGCCGATGTTTCCTGGAAACAGCGCTTTTCGCGGTCCTCTGCCCTCAGCGCTGCCCGGTCGTAATCGGTTCGGATGGAGACTGCCGCGCGACTAATGCGAGCATGACGGGATTGTATGCAGACCCGCCGCTCGGCGCAGAAGTTGTAGGGAGTCACATGGATTCGAGGCTGGAAGCAGTCCGGGACACCGTCTTGGCACGGAACCCGGGCGAGCTGGAATTTCACCAGGCCGTCACCGAGGTCTTTGAAAGCCTCGGCCCGGTACACGACAGGCACCCGGAATTCCTGGAGGGCGCCGTCCTTGAGCGCCTGTGCGAACCGGAACGCCAAATCATCTTCCGCGTCCCGTGGACCGACGACGCCGGACGCGTTCACGTCAACCGTGGTTTCCGCGTCGAGTTCAATTCAGCCTTGGGCCCCTACAAGGGCGGACTGCGCTTCCACCCCTCCGTCTACTTGGGGATCGTCAAGTTCCTCGGTTTCGAGCAAATCTTCAAGAATGCCCTGACAGGCATGCCTATCGGTGGCGGCAAGGGGGGCTCGGACTTCGATCCCCGAGGCCGCTCCGACGCCGAAATCATGCGCTTTTGCCAGTCCTTCATGACCGAGCTGTACCGCCACATCGGCGAATACACGGACGTTCCCGCCGGCGACATCGGCGTGGGAGGCCGCGAGATCGGCTATCTGTTCGGCCAGTACAAGCGCATCACCAACCGCTACGAGTCAGGGGTGCTGACGGGCAAGGGCATGTCGTGGGGCGGCTCCTTGGTCCGTCCGGAAGCGACTGGTTTCGGTACGGTCATCTTTGCGCAAGAGATGCTCAAGACCCGGGGCCAGTCCTTCGATGGCCAACGCGTCGTGGTCTCCGGTTCGGGCAACGTGGCCATCTACGCCATCGCCAAAGCCCAGGCACTTGGCGCCACGGTGGTCGCCTGTTCAGATTCCGCGGGCTACGTGGTTGACGAGGCCGGCATCGACGTCGCGCTGCTCCGCCAGATCAAGGAAGTCGAAAGGGGCCGCCTCACGGAATACGCGGAGCGCCGCCGGGGCGCAAATTATGTGGCCGACGGCTCGGTCTGGGACGTCAACGGCACCGTTGCGCTGCCGTGCGCGACGCAGAACGAGCTCGACGGCGACGCTGCAGCCAAGCTCGTCAGCAACGGTCTGCTGGCCGTCGCCGAAGGCGCCAACATGCCCTCCACCCGTGAAGCCGTTGCCGTCTTCCAGGACGCGGGCATCCTGTTTGCCCCGGGCAAGGCAGCCAACGCCGGCGGCGTGGCGACGTCGGCGTTGGAGATGCAGCAGAACGCCAGCCGCGATTCCTGGTCCTTCGAATACACCGAAGCACGCCTTACGGAAATCATGGTGGGCATCCACGATCGTTGTGCCGCAACCGCGGAGGAATATGGCGCGCCGGGCAACTATGTCCTGGGTGCCAACATCGGCGGCTTCGTGAAGGTCGCGGACGCCATGTTGGCACAGGGCCTCATCTAGCCCACCCACCCAACTAACTCGCATTTGTTGTCGTTTTGACGCCTCAAAACGACACTTACTGCGAGTTAGTTGGGGAGGGCCGCCCTAGGTTAGGTGCCCAGCAGGCGCACGTGGTCCGGGGTGAGTTCCGAGATCCTGGTGACTCCGAGCAGGGCCATGGTGCGGGCCATGTCCTTCTCCAGGATCTGGATGGTGCGGTCCACGCCGGCGCGCCCGCCGGCCATGAGCCCGTAGAGGTACGCCCGGCCGATCAACGTGAAGTCGGCGCCGAGGGCCAGGGCCGCCACGATGTCGGCGCCGCTCATGATGCCCGTGTCCAGGATGACGGCTGCGTCGCTGTTGTCCGCCTTCAGTGCTGCGGAGACCTCCGGAACGAGGTGCAGAGGAATCGGTGCCCGGTCCAGCTGGCGCCCGCCGTGGTTGGAGATCACGACGCCGTCCGCGCCATGGTCCACCACCTTGCGGGCATCTTCCACCGTCTGAATGCCCTTGACCACGAGCTTGCCCTTCCAGGTTTCGCGCAGCCAGTCCAGGTCATCGAAGGTCAGGGTGGGATCGAACATGGAGTTGATGAGCTCGGCCACGGTGCCCGTATAGCGGGAGAGCGAGGCGAAGGTCAGCGGCTCGTGCGTGAGGAAGTTGAACCACCAGGCGGGCCTGTACGAGGCATCCAGGACGGTTTTCACGGTGAGTGCCGGCGGAATGGTCATGCCGTTGCGGACGTCCCGCAGCCGGGCACCCGCGACGGCGGTGTCCACCGTGACCATGAGGGTATCGTTTCCGGCCTTTGCGGCGCGCTCGATCAGTTCCAGGGAACGGTCCCTGTTTGTCCACAGGTACAGCTGGAACCAGTTGCGGCCGTTCGGGGCCGCCGCGGCCACGTCCTCGATGGAGGCCGTGCCCATCGTGGAGAGGGTGTAGGGAATACCAGCTGCTTCGGCCGCCTGCGAACCCGCGTACTCACCTTCCGACTGCATCATGCGAGTGAACCCCGTGGGCGCGATGCCGAACGGAAGCCTGGATTCCTTGCCCAGGATCTTGGTCCTGAGATCAATCCTGGAGACGTCGCGCAGGATCCCCGGCCGGAACTCGATGTCCTGGAACGCCTGGCGGGCCCGGCGAAGGGTGATCTCCGCCTCCGCCGCACCGTCCGTGTAGTCGAACGGCGCCTGCGGAGTGCGGCGCTTGGCCATGTCCCGCAGTTCCCAAATGGTGGATGCGCGGCGCAACTTCGCAGCGTTGCTGAACTCTGGCTTCTTGAACTTCATGAGCGGCGCCAGGTCCGCGTACCTGGGAACCCGGCGCTTGAGTGCAGCAGGACGCCCGACGTCGGCGGGTGCGTTTGCGGGGACCCCAAAGGAAGGTGCGCTGCTCGGCTGGACGGTCTGCGTCATGGTGCTGTCTCCCGTGTGCTTGTGTGGTTAGACCACACTCTAGGCTATGTGGTCCAACCACATCAACTATTATTTATCCATGCGAACGCACGAGCTCGTCCTGAGTTGGATCGAAAAGCAATTGTCCGATGGGCACTTGGTCCTTGGTGGGCGGCTCCCCGCCGAGCGGGCGCTGGCCGAACAATTGGAAGTATCCCGGACCTCCGTCCGCGAAGCCATCCGGATCCTGGAGGCCATGGGCTTGGTACGGGCAGGCGTCGGCTCTGGCAAGGACGCAGGGACGGTGGTCATCGCGGAACCGGCCACGGCGCTCGGCTCCGCGCTACGCCTCCACGTGGCCACGCAGCATTTGCCGGTCGCTGACATCGTGGAAACCCGGGTCCTGCTCGAGTCATGGGCGGTGTCCCGCGCCAAGGCCGACGCCCCGGAACTCGAGGAGGCAGCGAGGCTCCTGGACGAAATGGACGCAAGCCCCGCCGTCGACGATTTCCTCGCCTTGGATGTCGCCTTCCACTTGGCGCTGGCGGAAGCTGCGGGGAATACGGTGGTGAGCACCATCATGGGCTCGCTCCGCGAAGCGATCGAGGGATACGCCGCGGCGCTGACGGCGAACCTGCCGGATTGGGACAGCACCGCCCATCGCCTGCGGTCCGAGCACCGCGCCATTTTGGATGCGGTCAACGACGGCGACGGCGGCCGTGCGGCCACGCTCGTTGCCGCGCACATCGAGGGGTACTACAGGGAGGCGGGGCTGGGGAAGGCCCCGGTGGAAACTAGGCCTTGACAGGTCCGGTGCTTCCCCTGAGCTCAATCCGCGGCGGGAAGTAGTTCGTGGGGGAGACGGCGTCGTTGGTCTGGATCTGCTCGCGCATGCGGCGCCACGCAAGGTCGCCGAGGTCGGAGATCGGCACGGCGGCGGTAGTCAGCGGAGGCATGGTGTACCGGGCGAAGGGCATGTCGTCGAAGCCGGTGAGCGACAAGTCTTCCGGCACGCGGATCCCGCGCTGGCTCAGTCCGCTCAAGAGGCCCATCGCGGCGACGTCGTTGAAGACGAGGATTCCGGTGGCGCCGCACGAGGCGACGGCATCGCTCGACTCGAAACCGGCGTCGAACGTGTTGCCTCCAGGAATGAACTGCAATTCGACGTTCGGGAACTCGGCGGTGAACTTCTCGAGCCCGCGCAGGCGCTGCACGTTTGACGCGCTGCGGTCCGGTCCTGTCAGGTACGCCAGTTTGCGATGGCCCAGTTCAACCAAGTGGGCGGCAAGTTCCTGGATGCCTTGGCCGTAATCCACCACGAGGCTGGGAGTGGGTACAGACTCGGTGGTCCGGTTGATGAGGACGAGCGGATAGAGCGAGGGAGCGAGTTCTTCCAGTTCGGCGTCGCTCATGCGGGGGGCGCACAGAACGACGCCGTCGCATCGCCTCCGGGCTTCCCCGGCCAGGATCGCTTCTTCGCTGGAGACTTCGGACGAGTCCGCTATCAGCACGCGGTAGCCGTCGCGGGCGGCCGCAATGCTCAGCCCGCGGAGAATGGCCTGGAACGTGGGGTTGGACAGGTCCGGCACCACGATTCCGATAGTGTCCGTTTTTCCCAGGGCCAGGCTGCGGCCAACCGGGTTTGGCTTGTACTTCAGCTCCGAAGCGGCTGCGCGCACGCGGGCGGCAATGTCGGCGTCCACGGTGGTGTTACCGTTCATGACGCGGGAAACGGTGGCATGCGAAACGCCGGCCATGGATGCCACATCTGCGATGCCCACCCGCCGGGTGTTCCTTCTGCCTGGCATGGTTTCCTTCCTGGAGTTGGGGCCGCGCTGTTCCCAGCTCCCCGGGGACGTTTGTCCTGAGGTGAAGTTTATAGTGCGTGGGGAAACGGTTTCCCTTGATGTCGTTGCATTTCGATTTGCGGGCATCCGGAGCCTGGCGCTATGGTTTCGCTATGACTAACCGTTGGTATGCGTATTTTTCGTTGGCTCTGGAGGGGCCCGCGTCTAACTGACACGCATCCAACTTTCCTTCAGAGCCAACAGGGCAGAGATCATTCTCTGCCCTTCGCCATTTCCAGGCGGGCTCTGAGCAGGGTCCGCACCTCTTTCGGAACAGGACCCCTTTCATGACCAGCATCGCCGCAGAGCCCACCACAGTAAGTGCCGACGTCGAGAATACCGGCGCGCAGTCGACGTCGAACCTGCGCGTCAGCCGCTTCGAGCCGCTCCCCACGCCGCAGGAAATCATCACGGAACTGCCGCTTGACGCGAGGGCCTCCGCCGTCGTCGAGCGCGGACGCGATGGGGTCCGCGCCATCATGGACGGCGTGGACGATCGGCTCCTGGTGATTGTTGGCCCGTGCTCCATCCACGATCCCAAGGCGGGCCTGGAATACGCACGCAGGCTGGTCAGCCAGGCGGAGAAACACAAGGAAGACCTGCTCATCGTCATGCGGGCGTACTTCGAGAAGCCGCGCACCACGGTGGGCTGGAAGGGCCTCATCAACGATCCCCACCTGGACGGCAGCCACGACATCGCGGCCGGGCTCCGGGCGGCGCGTGGCTTCCTCCAGCAAGTCACAGCCTTGGGCCTGCCGACCGCCACCGAGTTCCTGGAACCCATCAGCCCGCAATACATGGCCGACCTCGTGGCGTGGGGCGCCATCGGGGCGAGAACCACCGAGAGCCAGATCCACCGTCAGCTCGCCTCCGGACTGTCCATGCCCATCGGCTTCAAGAACGGGACCGACGGCGACCTCCAAGTCGCGATCGATGCCTGCGGTGCTTCCGCGGCACCCCAGGCGTTCCTGGGGATCGACGGCGACGGTCGCGCCGCGCTGGTGGCGACGTCGGGCAACCCCGACGCGCATGTGATCCTGCGCGGTGGCCGCAAGGGTCCGAACTACGCCGCCGACCAGGTGGCTGCTGCCTCGAAGAAGCTCGCGGCGAAGGGGCTGAACCCGCGTCTGATCGTTGACGCGAGCCATGCCAACAGCGGCAAGAGCCACCATCGCCAGGCGGAAGTCGCGTTGGAGATCGGCGCGCAGGTGGAAAATGACGTTGCTTCGCCGATCGCAGGCGTCATGCTGGAAAGCTTCCTTGTCGGTGGGGCGCAGAACCTGGATGTGGAGCGGCAGTCGGCCGGGGAACAGGAGCTGGTGTACGGCCAGAGCGTCACCGATGCCTGCATGGAGTGGGACATCACGGTGTCCGTCCTGAACCAGCTGGCCGCCTCGGCGCGCAAGCGTCGGATGGCTGGTTCCAACTAGGGAGATCCTCGTCTCCAGTTCGCCGAAAGACTTTCACTTTGGTACCAGCAGCCTCTAGAGTATCTAGCACATGGTTGTTTGATGGCTCAGCATCGGCACACCAGGTAATGAATGCTGGGGTTCGCCGCTAACCGCTGAGAGCAAAGGAATATGGAGAAATGTCCGCAGAGACTAACTTCTCGAACGCGCGTTTCATGACCGTGGCTGAAGTTGCCGAAGTCCTCCGGGTTTCCAAGATGACCGTGTACCGTCTGGTTCACTCGGGAGAATTGCCGGCCGTCCGATTCGGACGATCATTCCGTGTCCCCGAGGAAGCTGTGAGCCAGTACCTCAAGGGCGCGGTTGTCGACGGACACTCGGAGACCGCTTGAGTCCTGCCTGGTTCCCGAAAGGGCCGGCGGTCATTGGGTGCCCCCGATAAGCGGTACCCTGTTAAGGAACGTTTTACGTCATTGTAAGAATCTGTCAGTTGTAAAGTCTGTTGCTCAGTTCAAGGACCTCACCCAGCAGACAGAGTCTCAATCTAGTTTGGTAAGGAACTTACGTGGGTTCAGTTATTAAGAAGCGCCGCAAGCGTATGGCCAAGAAGAAGCACCGCAAACTGCTTCGCAAGACCCGCCACCAGCGTCGCAATAAGAAGTAGAGATACTTCCTCCAGCGTGAATGCCCGTTGCCTCCCGAGGCGGCGGGCATTTTTGCGTCCACGCCCCGGTAACCCCCGCTCACGTATGTGAGCGGGGGTTGCCGGGGAGGCGGGCATATGTGAGCGGGGGTTAGCCCCGCGGGCCGCGGAACTTGGAGAAACCCCGCCACAAACCGTAGACGGCGCCTCCGACAGTCGCGGCCTTGAGGCCGAGCGTCGCTGCCCGACGGCCGGAACGGAAGTCATAAACAGGCCAGTTGTTCTCCCGCGCGTGGCGGCGCAACCGGGAATCTGGATTGATGCACACCGGGTGGCCCACCAAAGTGAGGAGCGGGATGTCGTTATGTGAATCGCTGTAGGCCCAGCATCGCTTCAGGTCCAGGCCTTCTTCGTCCGCTACGCGCCGCACAGCCACGGCTTTGGCAGGCCCGTGGAGGATCTCGCCCACCAACCTGCCCGTATAGGCACCGTCTTCAACCTCGCCCACGGTACCCAGGGCGCCGGTCAGGCCGAGCCGCGTGGAGATGACGGTGGCAACCTCGATGGGCGTCGCGGTCACGAGCCAGACCTTCCGGCCAACCCGCAGGTGCTGTTCCGCCAAGGCCTTGGTACCCGGCCAGATCCGCGACTCGATCATCTCGTCATAGACCTCTTCGCCCAGCTCCCTGATGTCGGACACCTTGATGCCGGCGGCGAGGACCAACGCGGAATCCCGGACCGAATGGACATCCTCCATTTTTTCGCCCCGCAGCACGAACTTGAACTGCTTCCAGGCAAAACCCGCGGCCTGGGAGAGCGTGAAGGCCTTGCGTTCGTACATTTTGCGGGCGACATGGAAGAGGCTGGCACCCTTCATGAGGGTGTTGTCGACGTCGAAGAATGCGGCTTCGCCGTGTTGCTGCGTTGCAGCCGGCGCGGTGGCCACAACGGCGTTCTTCTCGACGGGCATGCCATGAGTCTAGTCAATCGCCCGGCCTCCTGCCGTTCGCGACGGCTCCGTCGACGCGGAAGCGATACCGTTGAACCATGCCAAATCCCGACGTCGTACTCCTCACCAAAGCTGACTGCCACCTTTGCGCCGAGGCGCGTGACGCCGTCGAACGCGTGACCTCAAGCCTCGGGCTCACGTGGACGGAACAATCGATCGACACCGACCCGGTACTGCGCGAGCGCTACGCCGAGGAGATCCCCGTGCTCTTCGTGGACGGAATCCAGCGGGATTTCTGGAAAATCGATGAGGCACGGTTGGTACGGCTCCTGAAGAAGGCCATCGCAGCCTGAACATGCGTGCGGTGCTTTGTTGGCAATAGAGTGGGAAAACAAAGCGACGCAATGGAGAAGAACGTGACTGCGCTGGAACCGTCCGCCGAAGCTGTTCCCGGGGACAAGGACTCTGCGGCGAAGCAGATACCGCCCGCGGCTGTGGCCCGGATGACGCTTTACCTGCGCGCCCTGAACTCCCTGCTGGGCGAAGGCGTGGAGCGGGTTTCTTCCGAAGCGTTGGCCGAGGCGTCGGGAGTCAGCTCGTCCACTTTGCGCAAGGACCTCTCCTATGTCGGCTCCTATGGAACGCGTGGCGTGGGATACGAGGTCCAGTACCTGAGCCGTCACATCGCTGCGGCGCTCGGCCTGACCCACGACTGGAAAGTGGCCATTGTGGGCGCCGGCAACCTCGGCAAGGCCTTGGCACGATACGGCGGATTCGAGTCCCGAGGTTTCGACGTCGTGGCAATCCTCGACGCCGATCCCATGGTCATCGGGAACGAAGTCGGCTGGCTGCGGGTCAGCGACGCCGCCAATCTTGAAGCGGTCCTTCAGCGGAGCGGCACCAACATGGTTGTCCTGGCCCTTCCCGCCGCGGTGGCACAGGACGTCTGCGACCGGGTGATCAGCGCGGGCATCCGCAGCATCCTGAGCTTTGCTCCGGTGCTGCTGCAGGTGCCGCCTTACGTGAACCTGCGCAAAGTGGACATGGCCACTGAGCTTCAGATCCTGGCGTACCACGCACAACGGGCACAGACCCCGGGCCAGGCCATTTAGGCCGAGCCGGGTCTGCGCCCGTTGTTGGTTTCTTAGCTATAGGCCTATCGGCCGTACGGCGCTGTGCTTATCGGCCGTACGGCGGCTGGCCGTAGGGGTTGGCGAACGGCTGGGCCTTCCGGAAATAGGGTGCCGAAGCCGGCAAATACAGCAGCACGATCGCGGCGATGCCCAGGAGGATGGTGATGGTGCCCATGCCGAGCTGGGTCAGCCCGAACAGGGAAATTGCGGCAAAGACCGTGCCCAGGATGCGGGCCCAGTTCTTGCCTTTGCGGACCTTGAACGCAACCAGCGCGTAGAGCCCGGCAAAGACCACCGAGAAAATAACCAGGAAGGTGATCGCAATGCTGATGAAGGTGCTCGTGTCGACGCCGGAAGCGTTGTTTCCCTGCGCCGCCAAGGCCTGATCGAACATGCTCCTGCCTGCAGGCGAGTTCAGCGTCGCGATAGTGAAGGGAATGCCGATCAAGGTCAGTACACCGGCGGCAATCATGAGCCAGAAGGAGATGTTGACCAACTGGGGGACTCCGGAGGTCGCAGCAGGCTGCTGGCTCGGCCACGTGGTGGGGCCGCCCTGCCCGTACTGCGGGACGGGAGACTGGCCGTACTGCGGATGCTGAGGTGCCTGCTGCCCATACTGCGGAGCCTGCTGCCCATACTGGGGCGCGGAAGGCTGGCCGTACTGCGGTGCGGAGGGTTGGCCGTAAGGGGGCTGCTGACCCTGCTGCGGTGACTGCTGGCCGTATTGCGGCGTCTGCTGGCCGTACTGCGGAGCTTGCTGCCCGTATTGCGGCTGCTGACCCGGCTGGGGTGCCTGTTGGCCGTATTTCGGCTGCTCAGGTGTGGGATTTTCGCCCGGAGTGGACGGCGGGTACGGAGGGGTGCTCATGGCATTCCTTTGCGTGTCGACTGCAGATACGGCTGCCGGGTGCATCGTGCCCTGCCCCCAGCTCGGCTTAATCCCACCGTACCCCGACGGCGCGGCGCTGATGAGGATTCGTGCCAAGAATTCTGGCTTGACGCGGTCCGGCGGATCTCCCGCGAATCCTAGGGGGACAAAGGGAAGGCCGCGGGGTCCTCCGAGGACCTGCCGCGGCCTTCAGCCGTGGTTCTGCGGTGTTGTTAGACGAAATGCTTCCGGGACTCCGGAAGCCACATCAGGACGGCGGCCGCGACGGCTACTGCCGATCCGATGAAGTTGAGGTTGAGGGTAACCACTTGGAGCAAAAGGGAAATTACCGCAAACGCTCCCAGGATGGTCAGGACCAGTCGCGCCCAGCGCGAGCCTTCCTTGAGCCGAATGGCAATGAAGACGTAAAGGGCTGCGAAGACCAGGCTGAAAATCAGGCCCACAATGCCCGCGCCCACCATCATCCCGCCGAAGACATCGCGCAACGTGAAGATGTTGATGAAGCTGGCAAGAACACCCAAAGCGGCAGCCGCGACCCACAACCAGTAGGAGATGGACAGTTGTTGCGGCACTCCGGTGGTGTCCTGGAAGCGCTGCGCGACGTTGTTGAAGTGGAGTCCGAAAGTGTTCCGCGCCGGCGCCGCGTAGCCGAGCCCTGCCGGCGGGGCGGCGTTGGGACCTGCCGGCGCGCCAAAGGCGGGCTGACCCGGCTGCTGGTAGCCGGGGGCGGGCTGCTGGTAGGGCGGGGGTGCTTGGTAGGAGGGAGGTGGCTGGTATCCCTGCGGAGGCTGGTAACCCGCAGGAGGGACATTGCCGGGCTGCGGTGGCTGGGCTCCGGGCTGCTGGGGCTGCGGAGCTTCGTTTGGGTTACTCATGGCTTCACTTTAGACCTGAGGTTTAAGGATTCATAGGAAATTCTTGGCTAATTCGCCGCTAAGCATCGGCTTTTCCGAGAACAATAGGCGGGTGATTCCGCAAGCAAAAAAACGGCGCCTCCGGGGCAGCGCACGGGATCGCGTGCAGCCCCGAAGGCGCTGGTCAGTCCGGAAAACCGGTGGACTAGGCGGCAGGTGCGATGAAGGCCAGTTCGAGGTTGATGACAACCTTGTCGCTGACCAGCACGCCGCCGGCTTCGAGCACAGCGTTCCAGGTCAAGCCGAAGTCCTTGCGGCTGATGGTGGTCTCACCGGAGACGCCCGCGCGGGTGTTGCCGAACGGGTCAACGGCGACGCCGTTGAACTCGGTCTCGATGGTGACCTCTTTGGAAACGCCCTTGATGGTCAGATCGCCCACGAGGTCGAAGCTGTCGCCATTGGCCTTGACGTGGCGGGAGACGAAGGTGATCTCGGGGAACTTCTCCACGTCGAAGAAGTCTTCGCCCTTCACGTGGCCGTCGCGGTTGGCGTCGCCCGAGTCGAAGCTGGCGGTCGCGATGGTTGCGGCGACCTTGGAGTCGGCCAGGCTGCTGCCGAGGTCAAGGGTCGCTTCGGCTTCGGTGAACTGGCCGCGGACCTTGCTGATGCCTGCGTGGCGGACGGTGAAGCCGATCTCGCTGTGGGAGTTGTCGAGGGTCCAGACGCCGGTGGTGACGTTTGCGGGAAGGGTCATGGGGTTCTCCTTGGGAAGGTGTGATCGTAGCTTCATCGGTCGTTCGGCGATACTTAGTTGAAGTATCAACCGAACCTTGTGTCCAGTATAAACATGCAAATGCATCTTTTATTCCACCTTCAGGGAACATTCTGAAGAAAGTTTCAGTTCTACGAAACGTAGAAGATTTCAGATCGCCCGCCTTCTTTGAGAAACTGGTAAACATGCCCCAAGCAACTGTCCATCTGCTCCGCCATGGCGAGGTCTACAATCCCGACGGCATTCTGTACGGCAGACTGCCCGAATTCCACCTCTCCGAACGCGGCCGCGAGATGGCCAAGATGCTCGCTGACCACTTCGCTGCCCGCGTCGCACAGGGGGCGAACATCGTCTACCTTGTCTCCTCACCATTGACCCGCGCGCAGGAAACCGCCCTGCCCACTTCCCAAGCGTTGGACCTCCAGATCCACACGGAACCGCGGATCATCGAAGCCGAGAACCACTTCGAGGGGCTCAAGGCCAACATCTCCGAATTCATCAAGCCCAAGCACTGGATCGAGTACCGCAACCCGCTGCGTCCGTCCTGGGGCGAGTCCTACCAGGCCCAGGTGACCCGCATGCGGGCCGCCGTCGAGGACGCCCGGCTGAAGGCGATCGAACTCGGCGGCGACGGCGCGGAAGCCATCCTCGTCAGCCACCAGCTTCCCATCTACGCCACGCGCCTCAGCGCCGAGGGCCGCCGCCTGTGGCACGATCCGCGCAAGCGCGAGTGCACGCTGACGTCCCTGACTTCCCTGGTGTTCGACGACGGCAAGGTTGCGCGGGTGGAGTACAGCGAGCCCGCCGCCGTGCTGCTGCCTGGTGCCGCCAGGACCCCCGGAGCATGACAATGGACCGCAACACCACCAGCCGCAAGACCAGCGGCCAGAAGCCCAATGCAGCGCTGACCTCGCGACGTGGCTTCCTCGCCGTCGGGGGAGTGGCACTCTCTGCGCTGACCATGGGCCTGTCTGCCTGTGCCCAGGAAGACGCCCTGGCCCAGCAAGCCAAAGCGGGCGACAACAAGAACTACGTCGCCGGGGACGGCTCGGTGACCGAATTCGCCAAAGCGGACCGCAAGGCCGCCGTCGGGATCAAGGGCACTTTGTTCGACGGAACTGCCGTGACCCCGCAGGACCTGCTTGGCAAGGTAACCGTCCTCAACTTCTGGTTCGCCGCATGTGCGCCGTGCCGGGTTGAAGCGCCGATTCTCGAGGAACTGCACCAGGAGTTCAAGAGCAAGGGCGTCCAGTTCTACGGTGTGAACCTCCGGGACGAGAAGGCCACGGCCGACGCGTTCGACCAGACGTTCAAGCTCACGTACCCCAGCTTCAACGACAAAGACGGCGCCGTGCTGCTGTCCGTCTCCGGCATTGTGCCTCCCGGTGCGGTGCCCACCACCCTGGTCCTGGACAAAGAAGGCAAGGTTGCCGCCCGCGTCCTGGGCGAGATCGACAAGAGCACGCTCAAGGCACTCATTACCACCGCGGTTGCCGAGTAGGTGGCCCCGACAGCGTGAACAGTCCATTCGCCGAGACCATCCTGAGCGGTTCCTTGCTGCTGGCCATTCCCGTGGCTTTGCTGGCAGGACTCGTGTCTTTCCTGTCGCCGTGCGTCCTGCCTTTGGTGCCTGGCTACCTTGGCTACGTGACCGGGCTGACCGGCGTCGACCTCCAGAAGCAAAGGCGCGGGCGCATGCTCGCCGGAATCGGCCTGTTCGTCCTCGGATTCTCCGTGATTTTTGTCCTGCTCGGTGGCGCCTTCGGCCAATTGGGCACCCTCATCACCGGCCCGCAGAACGCGTGGGTCACTCAATTGCTGGGCGTGTTGGTGATCATCATGGGAGTCGTCTTCCTGGGTGGCTTCGGGTGGTTGCAGCGTGACGCCAAAATCCACGCCAAGCCGCCTGCCGGGCTGTGGGGTGCCCCGCTGCTGGGCATCACGTTCGGACTCGGCTGGGCTCCCTGCATTGGCCCCACCTATTCCGCAGTCCAGTTGCTGAGCCTTTCCGGGGGATCGTCCGCGGCGAAGGGGGCCCTCCTGGCGTTTGTCTATAGTCTTGGCCTTGGCATTCCCTTCCTGTTGATAGCCCTCGCGGTCCGCCGGGGGATGGGTGTGATGTCCTTCTTCCGCAAGCACCGCCTGGCCATCCAGCGCATTGGCGGGGGCATCTTGATCCTCCTGGGAATCCTGATGGCCACGGGAGTGTGGGGCGCCTGGGTCACCGGGCTGCAGTACTGGTTCCAAACCGATGTGAAGTTGCCGATCTGATGAGCGAGCCCGTGCAAGGTAAAAAGAAGTCCAACAAGTCCGCCAGCAAGCCTGCCGGAGCTGACAAAGCGATCAATAAGGCCAAGGCCGAGGCAGCACTGCCCGTCCTGGGGATCATAGGCATGCTGCGCTGGGCCTGGACCCAGCTGACCAGCATGCGTACTGCGCTGTTCCTGCTGCTGCTCCTCGCCGTCGCGGCGGTTCCCGGCTCGCTCTTCCCGCAGCGCCCGGCGAACCCTTCGATCGTGACGCAGTACATCAGCGACCACCCGGATTACGGCAAGCTCCTGGACTCAGTGCAGCTATACGACGTGTACTCCTCGGCCTGGTTCTCGGCGATCTACATCCTTCTGTTCATCTCCCTCATCGGCTGTGTGACACCGCGGGCCATCGCCCACTACAAGGCAATGCGCTCCCAACCGCCGCGGACCCCCAAGCGTCTCTCCCGCCTCCCGGAATACGGCACGCTGGTGCTGCCCGCCGACGCCGGGATCCCGGCGTCGAAGGCTATCGCGGACGCCGCCGCCGTGCTGAAGAAGCGCCGCTACCGCGTGGAGGTGCGCGACGCCGACGGCGCCATGCCCTCCCTCGGCGCCGAGCGGGGCTTCCTCAAGGAAGTGGGCAACCTGGTGTTCCACGCTTCGCTGATCGGAGTGTTGGTTTCGGTGGCGGTCGGCGGACTGTTCGGCTACAGCGGCCAGCGCATCCTCGTTGAAGGCGATACCTTCGTCAACACCTTGGTGGGCTATGACCAATTCAGCCCGGGCACCAACTTCCAGAGCAGCTGGCTGCAGCCGTACTCCATCCAGCTGGACAAGTTCGACGTCCAGTTCGACCGGGAATCGCCGGCGCACTTCGGCCAGCCGATCGACTTCACGGCGGACGTCACCACCAAGGAAACCCCGGACTCGCCCGCCAAGAAGCAGGTCCTCAAGGTCAACGATCCCGTCTCCCTCGGCGACACCAGCATTTACCTCACGGGCAACGGCTACGCTCCCGTAGTCACCGTCCGCGACGGCGCCGGCAACATCGCCATGCAGGGGCCGGTGGTAGCCAAGCTTCAAGGTGACAACTACTACTCGTCGGTGGTCATCAAGGTTCCCGATGCCAAGCCCGATCAGCTCGGCTTCGCGGGGTTCTTCCTGCCCACGGCGATGGTGACGGACAAGGGTCTCGCCTACAGCGGCGATCCTTCGCTCATCAACCCGCAGTTGAACCTCAACTCGTACTACGGCGACCTTGGCCTGAACAAGGGTGCCCCGCAGAACGTCTTCGAGCTCGACGTCGCAAAGCTGACCCCGCTCAACGGCCGGGGAATGGCTAACAAGGCCATCGCGATCGCGCCCGGAGGCACGTACACGCTTCCGGACGGCAAGGGCAGCATCACTTTCGACGGCGTCAAGAAGTACGTTGGCGTCGACATCCACCACAATCCCGGGCAGGCCACCGCGCTCGTGTTCGCCCTGTTGGCGGTCGCCGGATTGATTCTCTCCCTCTACCTGAACCGCCGCCGCGTCTGGGTCCGCACCGGAACCCACGAGGACGGGCGCACAATGGTGGAGTACGGCCTTCTTGCCCGCGGCGAGGACCATAGGCTCGCCGGCGAGGCTGCCGCGATCCGCGAACTGCTGCAACGAGAATGGCTGCTCACCACCGAACAGTCCACCGAAACCGTTTCTTCCTCAACCTCGAAGGACCAGTAATGCTCCCCATCAACGAAACCATGGGCCAGTACAGCGAGCTTTTCATGCTGCTCGCGGCCGGTACCTACACGGTGGCGTTCATCGCTTTCGCGTGGGACCTCGCCAAGAGCAGCAAGATGCTGAAAGCGGTGGACCTGAAAGCGGCCTCTTCGGTGGCAGCCGAGGTCAAGGTTCCGGTCGCCGCCGGCCGTGCCGGTGGAAACGACGTCGGGGGACCTGCGGGCCGTACCGAGCGCCCGACGTCGGCGATCACCTCCGTCAGCCAGACCGCCGGCGGTGACATGAAGTACGCCGCCGAGCGCCGCATTCCGGCCCGCGTCGCGGTGGCAGTGGCGATCATCGGCGTGGTCATCCACGGTGCCGGGGTCATCACCCGTGCGCTCGGCGCAGGCCGCGTGCCGTGGGGAAACATGTACGAGTTCCTGACCACCGGCGCTTTCCTGGTGGTGGCTGTCTTCCTGCTCTCGCTCATCCGCCGCGACCTGCGCTTCCTGGGCACCTTCGTGCTGGGCCTCGCCGTGATCATGATGGTGGCGGCATCGGTGACGTACTGGACCCCGGTGGGCCACCTGGTTCCTGCACTCCAAAGCTACTGGCTGGTCATCCACGTTTCCATCGCAGTGATGTCCGCGTCCTTGTTCACCTTGACGTTCGCCATGTCAGCCCTGCAGCTGCTGCAATCACACCGCCAGAAGACCCTGGCTGCCGGCGGTGTGGACAGGCTGGGCTTCATGCGGCTCGTACCGAACGCGTTGAGCCTGGAGAACCTGTCCTACCGCATCAACACCGTGGGATTCGTGGGTTGGACCTTCACCCTCATGTTCGGCGCCATCTGGGCCGAGAAAGCCTGGGGCCGCTTCTGGGGTTGGGACACGAAGGAAGTCTGGACGTTCGTGATCTGGGTGGTCTATGCCGGATACCTGCACGCACGCGCCACCCGCGGCTGGACAGGAACCCGCGCAGCCTGGTTGTCGATTGCGGGCTACCTGTGCGTGATCTTCAACTTCACCGTGGTCAACGTGTTCTTCAACGGCCTGCACTCGTACTCGGGGCTCCCGCAGTAAGTTCAACGTGCTGAAGTCCGCGGGCCGGGTCCGCGGGCATCACCGGACGCCCGCTCGTGCCATGGCTCAGGGAACGTCAGCTGTTGACGTCGCCGCTGTCGTCGGCCTTGGACTCGCCCTTGAGCTTGCGTTCCTTCGCTTCGAGCTCGGCCTTGAGCTTCTTCAGCCGTTCGGCTTCTGCCTGCTTGCGACGGCGGGCCTCGAGGTTGCGGAGAAAGTCGGGGTCGTCGTCGGGTGCAGTGGGGTGGCTCGCGGGCTGCGGGGCGGGGCCGATGTTGTACGGGCGGCCGATGAGGAACCAAAGAACCGCGCCGAGAACCGGCAGCAGGATCATCACCACGATCCACGCGGTTTTGGAAATCCCGCGGGTGGCGCGGCGGTCGGTGCGGATGGCATCCACCAGCCCATAGACGAATACGAGCAGGACGGCCACAACTGCAACAACGCGGAGCATAACGTCAAGTCTAGTCTCCGCGCGGTCCGGTGATAGCTGCGCGCACAGAGTGCGATCAGGCTGTGAGGCTAAACTTGATCCGTGGCTTTCCTCAAATACTCCCTGATCCGCTTGGCGCTCTTCGTGCCGCTCTTCGTCCTCTTTGCCCTGTTGCACACGGGTTTGTTGCTGGCGGCTATTTTCGCGGGCCTTATCGCGTTCGCCATCAGTTACCTGTTTTTCAAGAAGCAGCGCGACGACGCCACGGCATCCATGCGCGAGCGTTTCTCCGGGCGGGCCAAGCCCATCCGCTCGGCGCTGGAGATCGAAGATGCCGCGATCGAGGACCGGCTGGTGGATGAAAACCCCGTAGTTAAGGTCGAGAACGACCGACGCCCCAAAGAAGGCTAGAAGCCCAGAGCCCATATGTGAGCGGGGGTTGGCGAAAACCGGGCCATATGTGAGCGGGGGTTGGCGAAAACCGGGCTATATGTGAGCGAGGGTTAGAAGCCGTGGCTCAGGATGAGGCCCACGGAAAACAGCACGCTGTAGCCAAGGTTGATCAATCCGGTCTGCTTGAGCACCGGGATGAGGCTCTTTCGCTTCCGGCCGTTGACCATGAGCCAGGCCGGCATGAGGCAGGCCGGGACCAACAGCAATACGATCAGCATCCAGGGCCTGGTGGGTGCGAGCACCACCACCAGCAGGATGGCGAGGGCCAGCATCAGGACATAGCTCTCGCGGGCATGGCGGTCGCCCAGCCGCACGGCCAGGGTCCGCTTGCCCGCCAGCATGTCCGTGGGGATGTCGCGCACATTGTTGGCCATCAGTAGGGCGCACGCGATCAATCCGGTGCCAATCGCGCCGATGACGGCCGGGAGGCTCACTTGCCCCGCCTGCGTGTAGGTGGTGCCCAGCGTTGCCACCAGGCCGAAGAAGACAAACACGAACAGGTCGCCCAGGCCCAGGTAGCCATAGGGGTTCTTGCCCCCGGTATATCCCCAGGCGGCGAGGACGCAGCCGATGCCCACCAGGATCAGCCACCAGCTCTGCGTGATGATCACCAGGACCAGGCCGAAAATCATGGCCAGGCCGAACGCGCCGAAGGCGGCCCACTTGACGTGGTCCGGCCGGGCAGCGCCGGAACCGACCAGCCGGAGCGGACCCACGCGGTCCTCATCGGTGCCACGGATGCCGTCCGAATAGTCGTTGGCGTAGTTGACCCCGATCTGCAGCAGCAGCGCCACGAGGGCGGCGAGGATGGCATTCAAGAGCCGGAAAGATTGCAGCTCGTAGGCTGCCGCTGTGCCGATCAGCACCGGCGCGATCGCCGCCGGCAGGGTGCGCAGGCGGGCGCCTTGAATCCATTGTGCAGCTGTTGCCACGTTCAGTACCTCGTGTTGTTTCGCGTTGGGGAAGGCAAATGACGGTCAGGGAGGACCTATCTATTCTCCCTGATGCACCTCGGTGAGAAGCTCGATCATCGCCAGCCGGTCCGGCTTTCCATTGGGAAGCATGATGAGTCCATCCGTGGTGAGCACGGTTTTGGGAGCAAGGGTCCCTAGGGATTCCTGGCAGCGGGCCTTGTAGTCCGCGACGCTTTCCGGGGAGCTGTCCTCGACGGCAACATACGCTGCCACCGCCTGGCCCCACTCCCTGGAAGGCACCCCGGCCACGAAAGCCGCCGTGACGCCGTCGAACTTTTCAAGCTCCGCCTGGATGAACGCGGCGGAGGCTTTGACGCCGCCGGTGATGATGACGTCGTCGGCCCGTCCCAGCACCGTGAGCGTGCCGTCGGCGGCGAGCTCGCCAAGATCGTTGGTGCGATACCAGCGGGTGCCGTCCTCGTCGAAGAATGCCTCGGCACTTGCCTCGGGCGCGTCCAGGTAACCGGAAGCCACGGTGTCGCCGCCCAGAAGGACCCGGCCGTCGTCGTCGAGCGTGACCCGAACGCCCTCCAGCGGCCTTCCGTCGTACACGCAACCGCCGCATGTCTCGGCGGAGCCATACGTGGTCACGACCTTCAGCCCGGCCTCGCTGGCGGCGTCCAGCAGCGCGGTGGCCGCGGGAGCGCCGCCCAGGAGGATGGCATTGAAGCGGCGCAGGGCTGCGAGGGTCTGAGGCGACGGCGCGTCCAGGAGCCGCTGCAATTGCGTCGGAACCAGGGAGGTGAAGCGGATGGTGTCCGTCAGTTCCTCGGCGGCGGCGGTGAAGGCCTCCGGAGTGAAGCCGTTCGAGAGGTCCATGACCCACGGACGCGTGCCGGCGAAGAGCGAGCGGACCAGGACCTGCACTCCGGCAACGTACTGCAGCGGCAGGGCCAGGAGCCACTGGCCCTCACCGCGGAGCGCGATGGCCGTGGCCATGGAGGAAGCAGCGAGCTCATCGACCGTCAGCACTGTGGCCTTGGGCGTGCCGGTGGACCCCGACGTGCGGACCACTACTGCAGCGTCCTCGAAACCGGGCGTTTCAACGGGGACGGCCACCGGGGTGCCGTCTTCCGCGACGACGATTTCGACGGCGGGTCCCTCGTCGTGGAGGGCCGCGGCCAGGGCTTTGAGAACGGGATCGATGTTCACGGGCGAGTCCTAGAAATAGTACGGAAAGTTGGACCAGTCCGGATCACGCTTCTCGAGGAAGGCTTCCTTGCCCTCGACTGCTTCGTCCGTCATGTAGGCCAGGCGCGTGGCCTCCCCGGCGAACACCTGCTGGCCGGCCAGGCCGTCGTCGGCGAGGTTGAAGGCGAACTTGAGCATGCGGATGGCCTGCGGGGATTGGCGCGCAATGTCCGCCGCGTACTCCAGGGCGACTTCCTCGAGGCGCTCGTGGTCCACGGCCTCGTTCACGGCACCCATGCGGACCATGTCCTCCGCGGAATACTCACGGGCCAGGAAGAAGATCTCGCGGGCGGCTTTCTGCCCGATCTGGCGGGCGAGCAGTGCCGAGCCGTAACCGGCGTCGAAACTTCCCACGGTGGCATCAGTCTGCTTGAACTTGCCGTGCTCGCGCGAGGCGATGGTGAGGTCGCTCACGACGTGAAGGGAGTGGCCGCCGCCTGCTGCCCATCCGTTCACGACGGCGATGACCACCTTGGGCATGGTCCGCATGAGCCGCTGGACTTCCAGGATGTGCAGGCGGCCGGCCCGGGCGGGGTCGATGCTTTCCTGGGTCTCGCCGTCGGCATAGCGGTAACCGTCCCTGCCGCGGATCCGCTGATCGCCGCCGGAGCAGAAGGAATGGCCGCCGTCCTTGGGGGAGGGGCCGTTGCCGGTGAGAAGCACTGTGGCGACATCGGGAGTCATCCGGGCGTGGTCCATGGCACGGTAGAGCTCGTCAACCGTGCCGGGACGGAAGGCGTTGCGGACCTCCGGGCGGTTGAAGGCGATCCGGACGGTCGGAAGGTCCCTCGTCACCTTCCCGCCGGCGTCGCGCTCGACCTGCCGGTGGTAGGTCATGTCCTGGAAATCGCCGAAACCGGACACTGTGCGCCAGCGGGACGGGTCAAAGACGTCGGATACCTTGGCGGGGAAGTCGTTGCTCACCCTCAGAGTCTAGTAATCCCCTCAGCTGATGCAGAACTCGTTGCCTTCGGGATCCGCCATGGTGTGCCATTCGTGCGGCCCTTGCTTGGCCGTCCACAGGTATTTCGCGCCCCGCGCTTCCAATGCGGCGCGGACGTGGTCCTTGTCCTGTCCGTTGAGGCGGACGTCCCAGTGGACGCGATTCTTGACGGTCTTATTTTCCGGAACGGTCTGGAACAGGAAGCGGCGGCGGGTGTCGTTGTCTTGGTCTTCCTCCGGGCCGATGGCCGCGCCGTCCTTCCACACGAGCTTGCCGTTGTGGGTGGTGGTCTCTTCCTCCGTGGCGAAGCCTTGATCCACCATGGACCGGATGAACGCCTCGTCCTGGGGCTCCACGATCCATTCGAGCGTCTCGGCCCACCAATCGGCCAGGGCGTGCGGATTCCTGCAGTCGATCACTACCTGAAAGTTCAGTGCCATGGACTGAAGCTACGACGACGGCGCGTGGCCGGGGAAGTGCCTAGCGGACAGTTCCGGTCCGGGTTGCCCAACTAACTCGCAGTAAGTGTCGTTTTGGGCCTTGAAAACGACATCTGCTGCGAGTCAGTTGGGTGGGCGGGCGTGGGGTGGGCTAGCCGCTGAGGAGTTGCGGCGGGATCGCGTAGATCAGCACGACGGCCAGAAGGTTCTTGGCGGCATGCACGAAGTAGGAGAACATGACGTTCTTGCCCGTCCAGACGTAGACGGCCACCAGGACCACGCCCATTCCGAGGTACGGGGCCAGCGCGGGAACCACCAAGCCCTCGCGTCCCACCACATGGATGGCGGCGAAGCACAGCACGGACAGGACACAACAAAGCCAAATATTGACTCGGCGGGACAGCTTGCCGATGAGCAGGTGCCGGAACAGGTACTCCTCCACGAAAGGACCCAACACCACCAGCAACGGCACCACGAACCATGGCGGCAGTTGCAGGACCAGCGACTGGAGGGTCAGCTGGTTCTGCGACTCCTTGGCCAATCCGGTAACTGTCACCAGGATGGCGGTGATCACCAGCATCGCGACGATGGACAGTGGAATCATGGCCAGCGTGAACCACGGACGTGTGGCCAGGATCAGGAAATCCCGGGCTATGACGCGCCACGCTGCCGCAACCGCGAAAAGGCCCACCGAAGCATAGAACCCGAGGTTGATGGCGAAGACGGCCGTGGCAGGGTCGGGGAAAATCTGTTGCACGAAAGCCGTCACGGGCGCGGTGGCGAGGCTCAGAACAGCGGCCAATGACACATAGAGTCCGAAAGCCGCGGCGTCCAAGCCCGTGAAACGGTATAGCCTGCCGGCTGGCGGAATGGTGCCCATATGTCCAGCTTAACGCCCCTGTTTGTTGCCCGCGTCACGGTCCGCGGAAATCACCGGGTACGATGGTTCTGCCGGATTTACCTTCGACGCTTCCGCGTTTTCGCAATTGATTCGACTCGCCAAGAGGTCGAAAGCTCGAATTGTTCTGTGCCAATGCGCGGGAAGCCAGGGCCGGCATCTACTCAACCCACAAGGAACAGCTGTGCCTCAAAAAACCACAACCGACCTTCAGCGTGAGCCGGGAACCCTGGCTGCGCCCAGTACCGCTACAACGTCCGCAAACCTCAGCGCCGAGGGCTACCAGAAGACCCTGAGCCGCCGCCACGTCACGATGATCGCGATGGGCGGCGCGATCGGCGTCGGGCTCTTCATGGGTGCGGGTGGACGCCTGGCCTCCACAGGTCCGGCACTGATTTTCTCCTACGCGATTGCCGGCGTCATCGCCTACCTGCTGATGCGGGCCCTCGGCGAACTGATCATGTACCGCCAGACGTCCGGCTCGTTCGTCAGCTACGCCGGAGAAATGTTCGGCAAGAAGGGCGCCTTCCTCTCCGGTTGGATGTACTTCATCAATTGGGCCATGACGGGCATCGCCGAACTCATTGCCATCGGCCTCTACTTCCAGTTCTTCTTCCCGAACGTCCCCGTTGAACTGTCCGCCATCGCCGCGCTGGTGCTGCTGGTGGCCGTGAACCTGTTCAGCGTCAAGGCCTTCGGCGAGTTCGAATTCTGGGCGTCCTGCCTCAAGGTCGCCGCGATCCTCATCTTCCTGGCCGTGGGCACCTTCATGGTGGTCACGAACGCGCAGGTCGGCACCGGCCACGCCTCCGTGGGGAACCTCTTCGCTGCCGACGGCGGCATGTTCCCCAAGGGCGGACTGGTGATGATCCTGGTCCTGAACGCCGTGATCTTCGCTTACAACGCCATTGAACTGGTCGGCATTACCGCCGGCGAGATGCAGAACCCGGAACGCGAAGTGCCCAAGGCGATCCGCGCCGTCGTGATCCGCATTGTGGTTTTCTACGTCGGTTCCGTCATGCTGCTGGCGATGCTCCTGCCTTCGGACCAGTACCACGCGGGGACCTCTCCGTTCGTCACGGTCTTCGGCCAGATGGGCTTGCCATGGATGGGCGACGTCATGAACATGATCGTCATCACCGCTGCGCTGTCCTCATGCAACTCGGGCCTGTACTCGATCGGCCGCATCTTCCGCACCATGGCCAACAATGGACATGCCCCCAAGTGGCTCACCAAGATGTCCACCCGCCACGTGCCGTACGCGGCCATCCTGGCTATCGGCGCCGTGTATCTCGTGGGCATCCTGCTCAACATCTGGTTGGGCGGTTCGCACGCCTTCGACCTCGCGCTGAACACCGCATCGATCGGCGTCATCTTCACGTGGGGCTCGATCTTCGCCAGCCAGATCGCGCTGCGCAAGAAGAAGGGCAACGTCTCCAGCCTCCCCATGCCGGGTTCGCCGTGGACCAGTTGGGCCGGCCTGATCGCCCTCTTGGCCATCACCGTGCTGATCGGCATGGACACCATGACGGACAAGGCCACGGGCGAGGTGTTCCTCCTGGGCCTCTGGACCCTGGCTACCATCCCGTTCTTCGCCCTGGTGCTGTGGCTTGGCTGGCAGAAGGTCAAGAACAACGAGCCGAAGAGCGAGCTTTTTAGCTAGTCCCCACCATCGATTGCTCCGTAACTGCCATTTTGAGCTCTCAGAACGGCACTTACGGAGCAATCGATTTAACCGGCTCAGCCTTTCAGGTGTTTCGCGAAGTGGTCCTCGATCCGCTGCCAGGCTTCCGGAGCCGCGGCCGGATCGGGTTTGATGCCCATCACCCGCATCAACGGCCGCAGAGGCCGGGGTCCGACCGCAACGTCGTTCATGAAGGCGTGGCCCGCCGTCGGGAATTCCTTGACATCGTGCTCGATCCCGAGCGTCGACAGGGCGGCCTCCAACTTCGCGGCCGCTCCCGGCATCGTCCGGTCCTTGGCTCCGTAGTTGGCCACGACGGGGCAGGCGCCTTCCAAAGCCTGCTCCAGGTGCCGGGGCAACTGGCCATAGTTCACGGAGGCCGCGTCGAACTCGTCGTGGGCCATGAGCAGGGCGAAGGCGCCGCCCATGCAGAATCCGATGACCCCCACCTTTCCTGTGCACCGGGCATCGCTGCGGAGCCAGGAGCGTGCCGTGGACACATCCGTGAATGCCCGGCCCGCGCCCGACCCAAGGGAGCGCATGGTCGCCACGAGGCAGCGCCTCGCGCCGCCGTCGCTGTAAAGGTCGACGGCGAGCGTCAAGTAACCGGCGGCGGCCAGCCGGTCCGCGTGCCTGTGCATCTCCTCGTCGAGGCCGAAGGCTTCATGGATGAGCACGACGCCGGGAAACGGTCCTTCGCCGTCGGGCTCGGCCAGGTAACCCCGCAGGGTCTTCGAGCCTCCTGCCAGCGCGCTTTGAGCGCTCATGTCGATGTGCACCATGGTGCAATCCTGCCAGACGACGCGAATGTCTTCGCCGGAGGCTTTTGTCAGCGGTCGCCGTTAGGCTCGATGCATGGACCACAGCACCACGCTCAGCCACCACGTCAACGCCTCGCGGGAGAAAGTCTGGGCCGTCATTTCCGACATTCCGGGCTCTGCCAGGACCCTTTCCGGAGTCAAAGCCATACAGATGCTCAGCGAGGGATCCTATGGTGTGGGCACGCGGTGGAGGGAAACCCGCGCCATGATGGGCAGGGAGGAGACCGTGGAAATGCATGTTGCCGAGTGTGATCCTCCGCGCGCCACCACGGTCAAGGCCAGGCAGGGCGGCGCCGATTACACCACCCGCTTCACCCTCGAAGAGCGCGACGGCGGGACCGAGCTCGCGTTGTTCTTTGGCGCCGAAGTCCTCAAGCCGACATTCTTCAGCAGGGTCCTGATGGCCGCGTTCGGAAAGCTCGGAATGAGCGTCACCCGCAAGGCGCTTGCGAAGGATCTCGTCGAGATCGCGGCGAAAGCGGAGACGCTCTGATGGCGGTTGCCAAGGTGACGGCACCCCGGATCTCCCCGATCAGGCTCGACGAGCTTCGCGACGATCCCACTCCGGACTTCCAGCGCGGGGAACGGTACGACGGCGTCCGCCTCACCCGCGCCGTGGCTGACGGAGCAGAGCTGAGCGGGGCGGACTTCATTGAGTGTGAATTCAATCAGGTCTCCTTCAACGAGGCACAACTGCGTGGCGCGACCTTCCGGGACTGCATCCTGAATGAGCCCTACGCCCCGGTGTTCACCGCTGCACGGACCTCGTGGCGTGAAGTGGAGATCAGCAACCCGCGGTGGGGTTCGGCGGAGATGTACGAGGGCGCCTGGCACTCAGTGAAGATCGACGGCGGCAAGCTGGACTTCCTGAACCTGCGTGGATCCAAGCTCATGGATGTGGTGATCACGGGCTGCATCATCAACGAACTCGACCTCGGGGCTTGCACCGCAACGAGGATGGTGCTCAAGGATTGCACCATCGGGACGCTGGATGTCTCAGGGGCCAAGCTCAAGGATGTGGATCTGCGTGGCTCGGACTTCCGGATGATCAACGGACTTGGTGGACTCTCCGGCGTCGTCATCGATGATTACCAGCTCACCCTGCTGGCACCCCTGTTGGCCGGACACCTGGGTATCCGGGTGATTTGAGTGAGGGGTGACCGCGGGGCCCTTGACCCGGTGACGGTTGACCGCGGCGCGGTGCCGTGTAATCTTTATAGAACGAACGGTCGGTAAATTATTCTCCGGCCCCGCTCCCTTCGCGAAGGATGTTCTCATGGTCGAGGCTTTTCTTGTTGGCGGTGCCCGCACCCCTGTAGGCCGTTATGGCGGCGCGCTTTCCGCGGTACGGCCTGATGACCTGGCAGCCCTTGTGGTCCGTGAAGCCGTGGCCCGTGCCGGCGTCGACCCCGACGCGATCGATGAAGTCATCCTTGGCAACGCCAACGGCGCCGGCGAGGAAAACCGCAATGTTGCCCGCATGGCAACCCTTCTCGCGGGACTGCCCCTCCACATCCCCGGAATCACGGTCAACCGCCTCTGCGCCTCCGGAATGAGCGCCATCATCATGGCCAGCCACATGATCAAGGCCGGCGCTGCGGACATCGTGGTGGCGGGCGGCGTCGAGTCGATGAGCCGGGCCCCCTGGGTGCAGGAGAAGCCCACCGCAGCCTTCGCCAAGCCGGGCCAGATCTTCGACACGTCGATTGGCTGGCGCTTCGCCAACCCCCTCTTCAGCAAGGGCGAGCTGTCCCGCGGCGGCAAGATGACGTATTCCATGCCGGAAACTGCCGAGGAAGTCGCCCGTGTGGACGGCATCTCCCGCGAGGACGCCGATGCCTTCGCCGTCCGCTCGCACGAACGCGCGCTCGCCGCCATTGCCGGCGGCCGGTTCAAGGAAGAGATCGTGCCGGTCACGGTGAAGACCCGCAAGGGCGAGACGATCGTGGACACCGACGAAGGCCCGCGTGAGGGAACCACCATGGAGGTCCTCGCCGGTCTCCGCCCAGTGGTCGCAGGCGGCTCCGTAGTCACGGCGGGCAACTCCTCCTCCCTCAACGACGGCGCGTCCGCCATCATCGTTGCCTCCGAGGCTGCCATCGAGAGGTTCGGCCTCACCCCGAGGGCCCGCATCATCGACGGCGGCTCGGCTGGCTGCGAACCGGAAATCATGGGCATCGGCCCCGTTCCGGCTTCCCAGAAGATCCTGGCCCGGTCCGGGCTCACGGTCGGGCACCTTGGCGCCGTCGAACTCAATGAAGCCTTCGCGACGCAATCGCTCGCGAGCATGCGGCGCTTGGGCCTGGATCCGGACATCGTCAACCTCGACGGCGGTGCGATCTCCCTGGGGCACCCGCTCGGTTCCAGCGGCTCGCGTATCGCGATCACCTTGCTGGGCCGCATGGAACGCGAGCTGGGCAGCGCCGACCGCAAGATCGGCCTCGCGACGATGTGCATCGGCGTCGGGCAGGGCGCGGCAATCCTCCTGGAAGGCGTGTAATGGCGTTGAATCCCGGGGAATTCGGAACCCTGCTCATCGAGGAGCGCGAGGACCGCGTCACCGTCCTGCTGAACCGGCCCGAGGTGCGTAACGCGATCGACCAGCAGATGGTGGATGAACTCCATCAGGTGTGCGATCACCTTGAACGCGAGCCGAAAATCCTGATCATTGCCGGCGTCGAAGGCGTTTTCGCGTCGGGTGCCGATATCGGCCAGTTGAGGGAACGCCGGCGCGACGACGCTTTGCGCGGCATCAACTCCACGATTTTCGTGCGGATCGCGAAGCTGCCCATGCCGGTCATCGCGGCCCTGGACGGCTATTGCCTGGGCGGCGGGGCCGAACTCGCCTACGCCGCGGACTTCCGCATCGGCACGCCCAGCCTGCGGATCGGCAACCCGGAAACCGGACTGGGCATCATGGCCGCGGCCGGTGCAACGTGGCGCCTCAAGGAACTCGTGGGGGAGCCGATTGCCAAGGAAATCCTCTTGGCGGGCGCCGTTCTCCGTGCCGAGGAAGCCCTGCGCATCAACCTCATCACCCAGATCCATGATGCCCCCGTGCTGATGGAAGCGGCCCACAACCTTGCCGACCGGATCGGCCGGCAGGACCCCCTGGCGGTCCGGATCACCAAATCCGTGTTCCACGCTCCGGCCGAAGCGCATCCCGTGATCGACACACTGGCCCAAGGCATGCTTTTCGAATCGCAGGCCAAGTTCGACCGCATGCAGGCGTTCCTGGACAAGAAGAGCGCCAAGCAATCCAGCGACAACCCGTCCAGCGACAACCCAGACAGGACCCGAAAATGACAGCAACGTCCGCCATCCCGCATGTTGTCGGTGTCCTGGGCGGTGGCCGCATGGGCGCCGGTATCGCCCACGCCTTCCTGATCAAGGGCGCCACCGTGATCGTCGTCGAACGCGACCACGAATCCGCCGCAGCCGCGCAAGGTCGCGTTGCCGAGGCGGTGGCCAAGTCCGTGGCCAGAGGCACCCTGACGGGAACCGCCGAAGAAGCCTTGTCCCGGTTCAGCACTTCTACCGACTACGACTCCTTTGTCCACTGCGGACTCGTCGTCGAAGCCGTGCCCGAGGACTACGAACTCAAGGTTGCGGCCCTCAAGGCTGTGGAGGAGCACCTCTCCGCTGACGCTTTCCTGGCCTCCAACACTTCGTCGCTCTCCGTGACCGGCCTTGCGTCGCAGCTCCGTAGGCCTGCCAATTTCGTGGGCCTGCACTTCTTCAACCCTGTCCCGGCTTCCACGCTCATCGAGGTGGTCCTGGCCAAGGAGACGTCGCCGGAGCTCGCCGCCACGGCGAAAAGCTGGACCGAGGCACTCGGCAAGACCGCCGTCGTCGTCAACGACGCACCCGGCTTTGCCTCCTCGCGGCTGGGTGTTGCTATCGCGCTCGAGGCGATGCGCATGGTTGAAGAAGGCGTGGCGTCTGCCGAGGACATCGACGCGGCCATGGTGCTCGGCTACAAGCACCCCACGGGACCGCTCAAGACCACGGACATCGTAGGCCTGGATGTGCGCCTGGGCATCGCCGAGTACCTGCATTCGACGCTGGGGGAGCGGTTCGCCCCGCCGCAGATCCTGCGCGACAAGGTTGCCCGCGGCGAACTGGGCCGCAAGACCGGCAAGGGATTCTTCAACTGGACTGACTAGCGCCTCGGGTCACCCAACTGACTCGCATTTAATGTCGTTTTGAGGCTCCAAAACGACAACAACTGCGAGTCACTTGGGCGCCCAACCGCTACTTGGGCGCCCAACCGCTACTTGGGCGCCCAACCGCGGTCCAGGAGTACGGCACTGACTTTCGCGACGGCGGACCGTGCGTCGTTCTCCATGTGCCGTTTTGAGATCCTCACCAAGTGCCATCCGGCACGGGCGAAATCCTCTTCGCGGGCGATGTCCCGGACTATCTGGGCCGGCTCGGAATGCGGCTCGCCGTCGTATTCGACCGCCACGCGGTGTTCGAGATAGCCCAGGTCCGGTTGACGCACGACGCCGGCACCTAGCTCAGTGGCTACGTTCAGCTGCGGTTCGGGCAGCCCGGCGTTTTCGAGTGCCAGCCGGAGCCGGGTTTCCGGGGCGGAGTCTGAGCCGATCCGTGCCTGTTCGAGAGCCAGGCGCGCTTTGCGGATTCCCGGCGTGCCTTTGTGCCGGTCCAGCATGTCGGCCAGCTGTTCCAACGTTGCGTACGGCTCTGTCCGGCCTTCAAACTCCGGCCGCGGGATCCGCACCAGATAATCGGCAACAACGGTCAATTCATCCACGGTCATCCTCCTGGACACATCGAGCCAGGTCCGGGTGCGCGTGGTGACCAGGAGGCCATCAAGGCTCGTGATTTCGTCGTCGAAGAACTGCCCTACATGCCCCACCACCCCGGTTCGCCGAGGAATGGCCATGGTGTCCGGACGTGAAATGTGAATGCGCGGATCATCCGTGCCGGGCAAAAATCCAGGGAACCGCCACAGGGCGAAAGCCGTGGCATGCGAAGCAGCCGAGAACTCGGTCACCGCAGTGAAAGGCCGGACGAAACCGACGTCCCTCGGCTGTCCTTGGACCAGTGACTGGTCTGGAATCCTGATGCCGCGGCTTGGCGAGGGCAGAGATTGGTGCCGCAACCGCCGTCGGCTCACACCGGCGTCGACCGCTTCTTGAAAGGTGAACGGGGCGTTCGCCAGCAGCGCCGGCAACGGTTGCGGGGTCTTCATCGCCTTATCGTTGCAAATCCTGGAACGCCATTTTGAGTTATCCACAGGCAATTGCCCCGGCACCCCAACTGACTCGCAGTTGTTGTCGTTTTCAGGCCCCATAACGACAACAACTGCGAGTCAGTTGGGTCGGTTAGGCTGGCTGGGTGACCCTCATTGCACCCGTGACCCTGGACGGTCGCTTCGTAACCCTGGAACCACTTAGCACCGACCACCACGACGGCCTTGTGGATGCCGCCAAAGACGGCGAGTTGTGGAAACTCTGGTACACCTCGGTCCCGACGCCGGAGGGCATGGCCGCGGAGATCGACCGCAGGCTCGGGCTGCAGGAGCAAGGATCCATGCTGCCGTTCGCCACGCGGTTGAAGGCGGACGGCAAGCTCATCGGCATGACCACCTACATGAACATCGACGCCGCCACTCCGCGCGTCGAGATCGGCTCCACCTGGAACGCGGCTTCGGCACAGGGCAGCGGGAGCAACCCGGACTCCAAACTGTTGCTCCTGGGGCATGCCTTCGAAACCCTTGGCTGCCCCGCCGTCGAATTTCGGACGCACTGGCTCAACCACCAGTCCCGCGAGGCCATCGCACGGTTGGGCGCGAAGCAGGACGGCGTGCTGCGCAACCACTCGCGGACTGTGGACGGCGTGCTCCGCGACACCGTGGTGTTCTCGATCCTCGAACACGAGTGGCCCGCTGTCCGCACAGGCCTCGAATTCAGGCTCGCGAAGCGCCTCCCCAAGTAGCTCGCAGTTGATGTCGTTTTGAGCGCTCATAACGACATTAAGTGCGGGTTAGTTGGGTTAGCCCGAGCCACATCCCTCCTCCGGAAGCAGTCCCTTATGGTCGAACAACTCATGGCCTTCGCGCTGACCTGCGTCGTCGTGGTCCTCGTTCCAGGACCCGATTTTGCCCTGGTGCTGAAAAACGCGCCCCGCGGACCTGGATCAGCGGCGACCACCGCGATCGGAATCATGGTCGGCAACACGATCCTTGCCCTTCTCGCCGTGCTCGGCGTCACGGCGCTCCTAAGCGCGTCGGAAGTCCTGGGCAACGTCATCAGGATCGCCGGTGCCGCCTACCTGCTTTACCTGGGGACCCGAGCCCTGCTTGAGGCCTTCGGACGCCCCCGGAATCTACCCGCCGCGGCCCCTGGGCCCAGGCTTGGATTCCGAGGTAACTCACCATTCCTTCAAGGAATGGTGAGCAATCTGCTCAACCCCAAGGTCGCCGTCTTCTATCTGTCCCTTTTCCCCCAATTCAATCTCGCACCGCTTCCCCCTCTGGGCCAGCACGCGTTGATGGCGGGCATCTTTCTGCTCACTGCGCTGGTTTGGTATGTCGCGCTGGTTCATGCGCTCAAGAGAATCTCCACGGCACTGGCCCGACCCCGCGTGACGCGGATCATCACGGGTGGATCCGGCACGGTCCTGATCGGCGTCGGAGGGACGATCCTGACGAAGTCCCTGGTCGCCAGCTAACGGCCCGCCCTTCCTGGCAACGCTCGCTCACCTATATCCGCCTCCCCGGAAACCCTCGCTCACCTATCCTGCATGTGGTTAGCTGTCCGGTATGGATGGGATCTCAACCGCCGCCAAGCAGCGGGGCGTCCATTGGGACGGTGCGGTGAACGCCTGGCACATCGCCGGAAGCGTGTACCGGATGGGGCGGCGGGAATGGCTCACCGACGCCGGGTGGCAGCAAATGTACGACGCCGGCATCCGCACCGTGATCGACTTGCGGACTCTTCGTGAGCAGCAGCCCAGGGAGGTCGATCCCGAGGTTTCAGCGGAGGCGACCGCGCGTTTCGACATCGTCCATTGCCCCACCGAGGACCCGGAGGACAAGGAATTCACCGAGCTCTTTGGCCCGTATTTGAAGGATCCTGCCCACTACGCCGACTATGTACGGCTCTTCCCGGACAAGCTCGCCGCAGTTTTCAAGGCCATCGCCGCGGCACCCGACGGGGTGGTGGTGCACTGCGCGGCCGGGCGCGACCGTAGCGGGATCATCGCCGTGATGCTGCAGAATCTGGCAGGAGCGAGCGACGAGGAATTCGTGCGGGGTTATCAGCAGGGAATGCGTGGAATCAACGAGCGCCACCGGCACCATCGCGCCCCTCACGCCCATGATCCTTTCCTCGAGGAAGACGCCCTTGAAGCGATGTTGTCCGTACGCACGGCCAGCCTCCTGGAATTCGCGCATTCCCTTGACACCTTCGCCTTCCTACGGGCGAACAGCGTTTCCGGTGCGGAAGTTGCCGCCATCCGGGCCAAACTCAACGCTCCGGGGAGGTAGAAGGACGCCGCCCGAAGCGGCATCTAGTGTGCAGAACGGGCCTCTCATGTATTCTGGGGATATTACCGAACGGCCGGTCAGTAATTTGCGGTCGTTCTGTCCATTTCGTGCCCGTGCCTTGGAAGGACCCGTCGACGATGACCAGTACCGCAGTCGCTCCGGAAGCCACAACCGTTGAAACCGTGCCCAGTTTCGTCCAGGGCGAGTGGTGGACCCCCAGCGCCGACGCCACCGCGGGCGTGCCCGTCCGCGACGCCAGCACGGGCGAGATCCTCGCAACGGTCAACACCGACGGACTGGACCTTGCCGGCGTCGTGAACTACGGCCGTGCGGTGGGCCAGCGCGAGCTCGGCAAGCTCACCTTCCATCAGCGTGCCCTCAAGCTCAAGGAACTGGCGCAGTACCTCAACGGCCGGCGCGAGGAGTTCTACACCTCGTCCTTCAAGACCGGCGCCACCAAGATCGACTCGATGGTGGACATCGACGGCGGCATCGGGGTGCTCTTCACCTTCGGATCGAAGGGCCGTCGCGAACTGCCGAACTCGCAGGTCGTGGTGGACGGTCCCATGGAAGTCCTGTCCAGGGACGGTTCCTTTGCCGGCGAGCACATTTACACCCGCATCCCGGGCGTCGCGGCGCAGATCAACGCCTTCAACTTCCCCGTGTGGGGAATGCTCGAGAAGTTCGCGCCCGCGTTCATCGCCGGCGTCCCCACCATCGTCAAGCCAGCCACCCCCACCGGTTACGTTGCCGCCGTCGTGGTCAAGGCAATCGTCGAGTCGGGCATCCTCCCGGAAGGCTCGCTGCAGCTCATCTCGGGATCCGCCCGCACCCTGCTGGACCACCTCGACTACCGCGACATTCTCGCCTTCACCGGCTCCGCCTCCACCGCCAACTCGCTGAAGTCCCACGTCAACGTGGTCCAGGGCGGCGTCCGCTTCACCTCGGAAACCGACTCCCTCAACGCCGCCATCCTCGGCCCCGACGCCGTGCCCGGCACCCCGGAGTTCGACGCGTTCATCAAGTCGGTCGTCACCGAAATGACGGTCAAAGCCGGCCAGAAGTGCACCTCGATCCGCCGCACCATTGTGCCCCAGGCCCTGGTGTCCGACGTCGTCGCCGCCATCGGTGCGCGGGTGGACGAGCGCGTCGTGGTCGGCGACCCCCGCGCAGAGGGCGTCACAATGGGCGCCCTCGCGTCCCTCGAGCAGCTCGCCGACGTCCGCGCCGCAGTGCAGTCAATGCTCGACGCCGGTGGTGAGCTTGCGTACGGGACGCTCGATTCGCCGTCGGTCACCTCGCTCGACGGCACCGTCGGTGTCGTGGAGGGTGGAGCGTTCATGTCTCCGGTCGTCCTGAGCTGGGCCGACGTGGACTCGGAAGCAGTCCACTCGCTCGAGGCATTCGGTCCGGTGTCTTCCGTGATCGGGTACTCGGACCTCGACGACGCCGTCCGCCTCGCCGCCCGCGGTGGCGGCTCCCTCGTGGCCTCCGTGTGCACCAACGATCCTGCGGTCGCCCGCGAATTGGTGACCGGAATCGCGGCGCACCACGGCCGCGTCCTGATGCTCAACCGCGAGGACGCCCGTTCGTCCACCGGGCATGGTTCGCCTGTGCCGCACCTGGTCCACGGCGGACCGGGCCGCGCCGGTGGCGGCGAGGAACTCGGTGGTATCCGCTCCGTCATGCACCACATGCAGCGCACCGCTATCCAGGGCTCGCCGAACATGCTCACCGCAGTGACCGGAGTCTGGCACGCAGGCGCGGACCGCAACTTCACAGTGGAGACGGAAGGTACGCACCCGTTCCGGAAGTCGCTTGCTACTCTGCGGATCGGTGACGCCGTGCGGTCCGAACTGCGGCAGGTCACCCTGGACGACATCACCGCCTTCGCCAACTCCACCGGCGACACCTTCTACGCCCACACCAACCAGGAAGCGGCCGAAGCCAACCCGTTCTTCCCGGGAATCGTGGCGCACGGCTACCTGCTGCTCAGCTGGGCCGCCGGATTGTTCGTGGAGCCGGCGCCGGGCCCGGTCCTGGCCAACTACGGCCTGGAGAACCTGCGCTTCATCACGCCCGTGGCCGCAGGGGATTCGATCCGCGTCACGCTCACGGCCAAGAAGATCACCCCCCGCGAGACCGACGAATACGGCGAGGTAGCCTGGGACGCTGTGCTGACCAACCAGAATGACGAAATCGTAGCCACCTACGACGTCCTGACCCTCGTCGAGAAGTAACCCCCTTCCGACGCCCGCTCACGTATGGGGGTGTTTGGCCGGACGCTCGCTCACTGTGCCTGCATACGTGGAACGCTCCCCAGCACTGGGGAGCGTTCCGTGTCTGAGGAGTTCTATTGCCCTGGGGCGCGGTATGCCGGGGTCTTCTTGGCCGCTTCGTCGAGATCCTCAACCGTCATGAGCGGCTTCAAATGCAGGCGCACTGCGCCAGTCGCATTGATCATGAGTGACAGGGCGGCGGCGCTAGCCGCGTCAGGGATTTCGAAGACCCCGACGACGTCGGTCTCGCCGAAAGCGTAGTAGAAACATTCGAGCGATCCGTCTACGGATTTGAGTGCATCGACCACAGCATCGCGGCGCTTGGTGCCGCCCTCGCGCAACAGCCCGTTGATTCCGTCGCCGACGTAGTTTGCTTCGAACAGATATTTCGTCATTGTCTTCCCGTCCCGTGATGTCCAGGACTCGGGCCTCCTGCGGTGCTCCCATCACCCGTTGAGGGAAGGTCCCGGAGTTGTTCCCCTGCGAGGGGGCTTTGCACATCGTAGGCCGAGGCTGCCGCCCTGACAACGGGCCAGACCAAAGTTTGCTCACGAGGTCTTTCCGATCGCGTGCGGCGTAAGATTTTTTGCGTAGGAGGTGGCGAAGTGAACCTAGCACTGAGAACAGCCACAACCGTCTTGCCCGTCGACGACGTGGACCGAGCCCGCAGCTTCTACGCAGAGAAACTCGGCCTCCCTCATCGCGGCATGACCTGGGATGGAAATGATTTGTTCGGCATCGATGGTGGTCCCATGCTGCAGTTGATGCCCATCAAGGACGGCATGCATTCATCGCACACTGCCCTTTCCTTTGAAGTCAGCGACATCGAGCGGACAGTCGACGAAATGGAGGCGAGCGGCGTCGAATTCCGGGATTATGATCTCCCCGAGCTCAAGACCGAACACCACATTTGTACTACCGACGCCGATCGTTGCGCCTGGTTCATGGACACGGAAAACAATGTCCTCTGCGTCCACGAAAGCTTGGGTATCCAGGCCGAATACCAGCTCTGAAAAGCATCACCGCACCACGCAGAACGCTCGCTCACTTTTTAGTGAGCGAGCGTTCTGCCAATTGGGGATATATGTGAGCGGGCGTCGGTTGAAAGGGCCGTATATGTGAGCGGGCGTCACAGGGGGAGGGCGGGGAGAGGGACGGAGGGGTGCCCCGGAACCGTCCTACGCCGAGGCGTGCAGGCCGTCGAACGCCATGGTGATGACGTCGTCGGCCAGGCGCTGCGGGGAGAGCGAGCCGCCCGGTTTGTACCACTCCACGATCGAGTTGATGGTGCCGAACAGGAGCCGGGTCACGGTGCGGGGATCGATGTCCTGGCGCAGTGTGCCTTCTTCTCGGGCGGCCGAGATCAGCGCGGCCACCTTGTGGTCGAAGGCACGACGCCGTTCCAGGGCGTCGCGCTCAATGTCGGTGTTGCCGCGGAGCCTCAGGAGCAACGTGACGAACGGCAGCCGGTCCACCAATACGGCGATGGTCTGCCGCAGCACGAATTCCAAGCGGGCATCCGCTGCCCCTGTCACAGCCTCGGGCTGTTCGAGGATGGCCTCGAGCCCACCCAGCGCGTGCTCCAGGGCGAGTTTCAGGAGGTCGCCCTTGGACGGCACATGGTGGTAGATGGCCGACTTTGAGATTCCGAGGTTTTCGGCCAGAATGCCCATGGACGTGGCGTCGTAGCCGTGGCGGTTGAAGACGTCGACGGCGATGAGCAGCACTGATTGCTGGTCGTATCCGGGGCGTCCCCGCTTGGTTACTGTTTCACTAGGCATGCTGGCCATTTTCTCATGAACGTTCGGTTGATCCGTGTATCCGCCGGGCCACGTTACCTCTTGGGTCGCATGTCATAGACGCGGCGCAGCTTGCCGTTGGAACGCTCGAGCGAACCCGGCTCCACGACGTCGACGACGCACGAAGAGCCCACGTGGATCTTGATCTGCTCGCGCAAGGCGTGTGCCGCCGTCGTGCCCGCCTCGACGGAGACGTTCTCGCGGCGCTCAATCTTGACCGTGAGCGAATCCATGCGCTTGCCTTCGGGGCGGGTGAGCTCGAGCTGGAAGTGCGGGCTGAGCTCGGGGATGCGCAGGGCGATTTCCTCGATCTGTGAGGGGAAGAGGTTCACGCCGCGCAGGATGATCATGTCGTCGCTGCGGCCGGTGATGCGGCCCATGCGGCGGTGCGCGGGGCGGGCGGTGCCGGGCAGCAGGCGGGTGAGGTCCTTGGTGCGGTACCGGATGATCGGCAGAGCTTCCTTGGTGAGCGAGGTGAAGACGAGCTCGCCCGGTTCGCCGTCTGCCAGCACAGCACTTTCCCCGCGCGAGGGATCGAACGGATCGATGATCTCCGGCCGGAAGTGGTCCTCCCAGATGTGGCAGCCATCCTGGGTCTCCACGGCCTCGCCCGCGACGCCCGGGCCCATGACCTCGGAGAGCCCGTAGATGTCGCACGCTTTGATGTTCATGGTGGTTTCGAGCTCGTGCCGCATTTCCTCGGTCCACGGTTCGGCTCCGAGCACCGCGTACTTGAGCGAGGTCGACGCCGGATCGACACCCATGTGGACCATCGCGTCGGCGATCGTGAGCAGGTAGGTGGGCGTTGCCAGGATGGCGTCCGGCTTGAAGTCCTGGATCAGCTGGATCTGGCGTTCGGTCTGGCCGCCGGACATCGGGATGACAGTGCACCCCAACGCTTCGGCACCCGCGTGGGCGCCGAGGCCGCCGGTGAACAGGCCGTAGCCGTAGGCGTTGTGGACCTTCATGCCGGGGCGGACTCCTGACGCCCGGAGCGAGCGGGCCACCAGGGTGGCCCAGTTGGCGAGGTCGTTTTTGGTGTACCCGACGACGGTCGGCCGGCCCGTGGTACCCGAGCTCGCGTGGATGCGGGCTACTTCGTCCTGGGGCACGGCGAACATGCCGAAGGGGTATTCCTGGCGGAGGTCTTCTTTGGTGGTGTACGGGAACTTGCCGAGATCGGACAGTTCGCGGAGATCGGAGGGGTGGACGCCGGCGTCGTCGAACTTGCGCTTGTACAGCGGGACGCGATCGTAGGCGTAGGCCACGGTGTGCTGGAGGCGGCTGAGCTGCAGGGCTTCGAGCTCGTCGCGGGAGATGGTTTCTTCACGATCCAGCTGTGCGGTGTTAAGCGGTGCGTCGGGAGCGGCGACGGTGTTCTGTGTCATGGTCTTCCTACTTCTTGGAGATGGTGCGGCTGCGGCCACGGAACTCGGCGATGAGCTCGCCATAGCTGCCCGGATCCTCGGGCGAGCCGACGGCGGCAGCTTGGCTTGCGTCGGCCGCGAAGATTTGGATGTCGTACAGGCCGCTGCGGCCGTTGTTGGCGCGGCGGTTCGCGACGGCGGTGATCACCTGGCCTTGATAGGCCGGCTTCAGGAAGTTGATGTCGACGCCGGCGGCGACGGTGATGGTGTCGGCTTCCGACGGCGAGGGGTTGGCCGGGTTGCATGCCAGGGCAAACGCTGAATCAGCGAAAGCGAAGATCATTCCGCCGTGGGCCATTCCGAAGCCGTTGAGCATTTCCTGCCGGAGCTTCATGCGGACGGTGGCGTGGCCGTCGTCGACCTTGAGTACCTCCAGGCCCATCCACTCGGAGGCGTAGTCGTTCTTGAGGATCTGGTGCTGCGCTGCGCCAGAAAGGGTGGTCTCAACCATGCGTCATTGCCTCCAGCTTTATTTACCGAATGTTCATTAGGTAATCCCAGTTTGCTTGAACTGTCAAGAGGTGACCGTCCGGCGGGCCCGACCCGGACCACCAAAAACCCGACGTAGTAGCCTCGAGTCATGCCGCTCATCGAACTGCCCATCCGGACTGCGAGGCTCGTGCTTCGCCGATTCGAGGCCACTGACCTGGAGCGATTCCACGGCTACCAGTCACTGCCCGGGACTGCCAGGTTCCTGCTCCGGCAGGAATTGACCCTCACGCAGTCCATGGAGGCACTCGGCCGTTACGCCAACTTCACCTTCGAGCAAGAGGGCGACTGGGTGTGCCTCGCCATAGAGCGCGCGGACTCGCCGGGGCTGCTTGGCGAAGTGGTCCTCAAGTGGCTGCCGGGCACGGGGCAGGCCGAAATCGGCTGGATCCTCGCTCCGGAAAGCCGGGGCCAGGGCTACGCCGCCGAGGCGGCCGAGACCGTCCTCCGCCTGGGTTTTGAGAAGCTGATGTTCCACCGGATCGATGCCAAGCTGGATGCCCTGAACACCTCGTCGTCGGGATTGTGCGAGCGGCTTGGGATGCGCCGGGAAGCCGAGCTTGTGGACAACTGGCATTACAAGGGCCAATGGTCCACTGAAGTCATCTACGCGATGCTCGACTCGGAGTGGCGCGCGCGGAAGTAGCGTCCGCTACCCGGACGAAGCGGGACTTACGCCGACATGCGCGAGAATAGCGGTACCGCCGGTGTTAAGGTGGGCTGAGCATAAGAGAGATGGGGATCTTGACGTGGGCGCATCGGGCGTGGCTGTAGTAATCGAGGATGACGATGACATCCGTGAGGTAGTCCATGCCGTCCTCGAGGCATCGGGCCTGGAGGTTTACGCGGCCGGAAACGGCATCGATGGCGTGGATGCGGTCCGCCGTCACAACCCCGACGTGATCACCTTGGACCTTGGCCTGCCGGACATTGACGGGATCGAGGTCACCCGTCGCGTCCGGGAGTTCAGCGACGCCTACATCATCATGCTCACTGCCCGCGCGCGCGAAGTGGACACCCTGCAAGGGCTGTCCGTCGGCGCCGACGACTTTGTCACCAAGCCCTTCCGCCCCCGCGAGCTCCTGGCCCGGGTTGAGACGCTCCTCCGCCGGCCCCGCGGCAGTAAGCTTTTGAGCGGTTCCGCGGGGAGCACGACGGCGGAGCTGCCGCCGGCCCAGGCGCTGAACTCGCCAACCGCACCCACAACCGTGATTTCGGGGGCTGAGCCATCAGGGCTGGAACACAACGGCCTCTTCCTTGACGTGGCCACGCGGACTACCCGGGTGGATAACGAAGAGGTGCAATTGACCCGCACCGAGTTCGACCTCCTTCAGGCCCTGATGGAGGCTGGACGCGTTGTCCGAAGCACTACTGGGCTTGCCCGCTGGCTCCATGCCAGGGAGTACGAAACCGGAGGCTACGTCAGCGAATCCGAAGAGCGTGCGATCCAGGTACACATCGCCAATCTGCGACGGAAACTCGGCGATTCGGCGCAGTCGCCGCGTTGGGTTGAAACCGTGCGCGGCGTCGGTTACCGGCTGGCAGCAAAGACGTCCGAAAACTGAGCCAATCTTAAGCGAACCTTTAACGAGCCTCTTTACGCTGGGAATGTCAACTTCGGATTTTTACGGCTCAAAGGAGCACTGCATGAAAAAATTCGCCGCAACACTTCTCATGACGGGCGTGCTCGCTATTGGTGGATTTATCACCCCCGCCAACGCCGCCCCGAAGCACGACACCACGAGCACCACGAGCACCACGAGCACCACAGTAACGACGGTTAACACCGGCACTGTTGTCCACTACGCCTCGATCGGTTGGTGGCCCAACTAACTCACAGTAGATGCCGTTTTGGCGCCTCATAACGGCATCTACTGCCAGTTACTTGGGTAGACGCACATAGAGAACACCGCCCCGGATTCAGCGGCGCGCCTTAGCTCTCTGCATCCAGGGGGAGCCGGACTGAAACCGTGGTTCCCACGCCAAGGGCGGATTCGACATCGAGCCGGCCGGAATGGCGTTCCACAATGTCGTGGGCTATCGCCAAGCCAAGCCCGCTCCCGGGGATGGCCGCGGTGGAGGCGTTTGAGGCGCGGAAGAACCGCGTGAATACTTGCTCGATTTCCGTTTCCGGGATCCCGACACCGGTGTCCTCCACGCTGACCACGACGCTGGGAACCGTGCCTGAATCCGCGGTGATCCCGCTGCTGACCGCCACGTGGCCGCCGTCGGGCGTGAACTTGATCGCGTTGCTGATGATGTTGGCGAAGACCTGCTCGAGCTTGGCTTCATCGGCCTGGACAGTCACGGTTCCCGGCGCGTGCATCACGGTGAGGGACAGCGAACGGGAGTCGGCGAGCGGCTGCAACGTCGAGACAACAAGCCTGAGCAAGGTGCCCACATTCACGCGGCTCAACTGGAGATCTCCGGAAGTGTCCTGGTGCGAGACGGTGAGCATGTCTTCGATCAGCCGTCGGAGCCGCTCGGCATTTCGTGAAATGACGTCGACCATGCGCTCGACACCTGCGGGAAGAGGTCCGCCGGCGCCGCTGCGCATCATGTCCAGATAGGCCGTGATGGACGTCAAGGGAGTTCGAAGTTCGTGGTTCACCGTGGTGAGGAAATCGGTCTTGGCCTGGTCGAGCTCCTGGAGCTTGTACATGACCTGCTGTTGCGCGCCGATCAGGTGGCTCTGCATCAGGCCATACGCCAAGTTCCCCGAGACGTGCTGGATCAGGCCTATTTCGGCGCGGGTCCATTCCTGCGCTGTGTCCGGGCGCGCGATCCAGATGACCCCCAGAACGAGATCTCCCTCGCCTACCGGCACCACAACAGACGCCGACGGCGCCCCCGCACCACCCGGTACACCCGCGCCACCGGATTCACCCGCGGGAGCCCGTTTCGGCAGCGGCTGCACCTCCGCTTCCGCCCACAACCGTTCCGCGAGTTCGAACGTGGCGATGTCGCCGGTGAGTTCGCCCGGCAGGACTCCCGGTACCAGTCCCGGAGCGTTCCATTCGGCGCTGACTTGCGGAACCCGCGTGTCCGGGAACGTCGTGAACCAGACGTGTTCCGCGCCCAGGGCCTCGCCGATGCCCTTCACCAGATGCTGCGCTATCCGGTCCGGGTCAATGGTGGACCGGATCGCCGCGGACACCTTCCGCAGGCTCTCCCGCAGCGACTCGGCTTCCGAACGGCGGCGCGTGCGTTCGGCGGCCCGGGCTATCAGTACCAAGGCCCGGTGCACCCGAAATGCGGGAGGCTGGCCCCGATAGGTGAAATCAGCAATCGTCCACCCTTCCAGAGCCGTAACATCCAGCTCGTCTTCGGGATCCAGCAGGAGCAAGACCGGAGCGTCATTCCGGGGAAGGAACTCGCGGAGGTCGTTGTCCACCACCAGCACGTCGCTCTGTTCGCTTTTCAGCGCGGCAGCAAGTGAACCGGCGTCGTGCGCTGAACGAACCATGAACCCTGCTGCGGTGAGCGCAGCCACCGTCTCGGCAAGGCGTCCGGGGTCGGGGTCAGCCACCAAGGCGCGGTTTGGTGCCGATGCGTCGTTAGTCAAGCGACTGTCCACTACGCTCCTACTGTTTCGGTTCGGCCCCCATGGGAGAGCCTACTATCGAGGGCGCTACTTAAGCCCTGCTCCAGGCAGGAGTTCGACGGCGCCCAGCGAGTCCGCGACGAAGGCATAGTCCCACGCGCGCTCGCGCCACTGCACGTATCGTCCCGAGGCTCCGCCGTGTCCGCCGTCCATCTCGATCTTCATGACGATCGGCGCCGTGCCGGTGGTCTCGGAACGCAAGACCTGGACCCATTTGGCGGGTTCGACGTAGAGCACGCGGGTGTCGTTGAAGGACGTGACGGCTGCGATCCGCGGGTACGACACGGCGCGGATGTTCTCGTACGGGGTGTACGACTTCATGTATTCGTACACCTCAGGATCGGTGATGGGGTTGCCCCATTCTTCCCATTCGAGTGCGGAGAGCGGCAGCTCCGGGTCCAGGATGGTGTTGAGCGCGTCCACGAACGGCACGGCTGCCACGATTGCCGCATACTTTTCCGGCGCAAGGTTGGCCACGGCGCCCATCAGCAGGCCGCCCGCGGAGCCACCCATCGCGGCGATCCGCTCCGGCGCCACCCAACCGGAGGACGCGAGCCAGTCCGTTGCCGCGATGAAGTCCGTGAAGGTGTTCTTCTTGTTGAGCTTCTTGCCGTCGTCGTACCAGCGCCGGCCGAGCTCGCCGCCGCCGCGGATGTGGGCGATCACCATGACGATCCCGCGGTCGAGGAGTGACAGCCGGGCCACACCGAAGCCGGGATCCATGCTGACCTCGTACGAGCCGTAGCCGTAGACCAGGCCCGCGGCGCTCGAATCCTGCGCAAGGGACGCGTGCCGCAGAACGGACAGCGGCACGCGCGTGCCGTCCGCCGCCGTCGCCCATTCCCGGGTGGCCACGTAGTCGGACGCGGTGTACCCGCCCAGCACGGGGCTTTCCTTCCGCAGCAGCAGTTCGCCTTGCGGCAGCGCGGCGGTGGGCAGCACGAAGTCGTACACCCGCGACGGCGTGAAGTAGGAGGTGTATCCGATGCGGATCACCGGCGCTTCATAGTCGGTTCCGCCCACACCAGCCGTGTACAGCTCCTCATCGAAGGCTGGCTCCACGGCGGCACCCTGGGCGGCGGTGCCCAGCCCGGCGAGCGGGAGCACCTGCACGCGTTCGATCGTGTCCTGCCGTACAGACACCACCAGATGCGTCGAGGTGACGCCCGCGCCGTTGACGCGAACGGCGTCGGAATGCCCGACGACGGTGCGCCAGTGCTGCTCGGCCAGCGGCTTGGCGAACTCGGCCGGGTCCGCGATGGACACCATCGAGTTGATGGCGTCCTTGTTGTGGGTCAGCAGGATGGTCTCGACACCCTCGAGGAGGAACGGCTCGGCTTCGTAAAGGATGTGCTCGTCCCGGGAAATCACGGTGGACAGGCCGGCGTCGAAGTCGTCGAAGCGGAGCAGGCGCGTCTCGCTGAATTCCGAGCAGCCGATGCTCAGCACGAGGTACCTCCGGTCGGAGGAGAGCTCGAACCCGAGCCACATGGCGACGTCGTCCTCTTGGTAGATGACCTCGTCCTCGCTGACGGGCGTGCCCAGGACGTGCGACTTCACTTGGTAGGGGCGCCAGGAATCGTCCACCACGGTGTAGAAGATCCGGGTGCCGTCGGGGGAGAAGGCCACGCCATAGAAGATGTTCTCAATGACGTCGGGCAGCGGTTCACCCGTGCGCAGGTCCTTGATGCGGAGCGTGAAGCGTTCTTCGCCGGAGTTGTCCACGGCGTAGGCATAAAGGTTGCCGTCCAGCGTCACGGCAGTGCCGCCAACGGAGAAGAACGGCTTGCCTTCCGCCTCCGTGTTGCCGTCCAGCAACACTTCTTCACCCTGGAGTTCGACGCCGGGTTCCACCGCCGGCGGGGTCCAGTCCGCTACGGGATTGCCGGAGTTCGCAGCCCGGACGCGGCACTGGATGCCGTACTCCTTGCCTTCGACGGAGCGGGTGTAGTACCACCAACCGTCCTTGCGGCTGGGGACCGAAAGGTCGGTCTCCTGGGTACGCCCCTTGATTTCCTGGAAGATCGCCTCGCGCAGCGGTTCCTGGTGTGCGGTGATGGCTTCCTGGTAGGCATTTTCAGCCTTCAAGTGCTCAATGACCTCGGTGGATTCCTTGTCCCGCAGCCATTCGTAGTTGTCCACGAAAACATCGCCGTGGTGCTCGCGGGTGTGCGGCACCTTTTTGGCCACGGGGGCCGCTGGGCTGTCGACGTGGGATGGCTGGGCGGAACCGGAAGTCTGGGTCATCCTCTCAATATATAGAGGGCTTGCGACATCGGCGCCCGCGTTCGCTGCGGGGGTAGCGGCGTGCGGGTGGCCGTCGGCTTAGGTGCAGGTGAACTGGCCCGTCGTGGCTGTACCTGTCCAGGTGTTGCTGGTGCCGGGGACCGGGTACTGGTTCTGGACGGTCCAGGTCCAGGTGCCCGTGTGGGGCGAGATGGACGCTTTGTAGCTTGCGCCGCCGCTTTGTTTGCTGGTGCCCGTGAATACGGTGCTTCCGCCGCTGGAAACGGTGAAGACTCCTGTGAATCGCGGATCTGTTATCGCCCAGGACGTGACGGTGATGGTGAGGTTCGAACCTTGGCAGTTCGCGGTGACGGTTGCCGTGGATGCCGGGATCATGGCGGAGGAGACGGGGAGTGAAGCGCTGACGGACCCATTGAACGCAGCCTGCGCGATACCGGGAGCGAAGATCAATACCGCAGCCGCCGCCAGGACCGCGGCGACGCGTCTGGACGCAGGCGTCCGCCCGGCGTCGGCGGTGCTCCGGCTTCTACGCAAGGTCGGCGGCTTTCTGTCGGGCCCGGTGGTCCATTCCATTCTTACGACTTTCACACGGTAAGGGCAGCGGATCCGGTTCGGTTCTTTGAAGGGGTTTTCATGCAACGCGGCGCATGGTGTGGCCGCCCAGGGCTTTTTCCAACTGCGGCTGGTGTTCGCGGACAAGTTCGCCGGCTTGGATTGCCGCGGTGTGGTCGGTCATGACCAGGGCGTGTTCGAGGCGGACGCAGTGCTGTTCCATCCGGAGCGCCCCGACCATTGAGGAGCTGGTTTTCAGGCTGAGCACCGCGTCCATCGCGAGGTCGCTGTCGCCGCTGCTCAGGGCGTGGCTGATCTTGTCCACCCGCTGGGGCAACAGCCTGGCGTAGGCGGCCGCGAACTTCTCGGCGGCCTCCTTGCTCTTCATCTCCCTGGCCAGGCGCTTGAGGGGGCGTCGGTCGAAGGCCGGCAAGGGGCGTTGGGCAGCGCCGGCGTCCGCGTCGTCGTCGCCCTCGGGCTTTTTCCGCCAGATGGAGACGAGCACCATGACCACCATTGCCGCCGGAGCGCCGTACATCAGGACCTTCAGGACCACGGGATCACGAAGAGTGCGGATCGCGTTGCCGAGGTAGGGAACGGTGAAAACCTGGCGGTCAACCTGACCGCCGGCCAACGTCGCCGTCCAAGGGTCGGCGCCGTTGTTGGCGTCGCCCTTGGTGCGGACGGTGGCGGTGCCTTGGCTGTTCACTGCCAGGTCGATGATCCGGTGGGTTTCCACCCTTTGGTCCTCCACCGGAATGTGGTACGTGATGATGTCCCCGACCTTCAGGTCTTTGACTGCGACGGGAACCGTGACAACTACGTCTCCGGGGTTGATCAGCGGCGACATCGAGCCGGTGAGCATCGTGCTGGTCTGGTAGCCGAGGACGCGGGGCCCGACGGCGAGGAACAGGAACGCAGCGACGGAGGCTACCATCACCGTGGTCGTGATGACGTTGACCATGGCCCGGACAAACGTCGAGACCCGCTGGTGGCGGACCAGTGGTGCGGTCATGGCTGGGTCTCCGTTCCTGTGGAAGGCCCTCCGCCGTCGTTTTTCAGGGGGGCTCGACGGCGGAGGGCTGGCTGGGGTGGGGCGGCGTTACTGGGCGGTGGCGGTGCGCTGGGTGCCCGTGAAGGTGAACGCGATGGTACTGCTCTGGCTCTGGAGGGTGTTGTCCGCGGTAGCGGGGAGGGTCAGGGTGACGCGCAGGTTGTCGGTGTGTCCGGCGGTGACCGAGGTCAGGTTGGCCAAGGCAACGTTGGCGCCGATGACGGGCCGGGAAGCGAGGACGCTGGTGGTGGTTCCGGTGCAGGTGTAGGTGTACGCGGGGGCGGTGCCGGCCTCGGTCCAGGGGACGGAGCAGGCATCGACAACAACCTGCAGGCCCATGGTGGTGTTGGTGTCCAGCAAGGAGGTGGGGGAGGCCGCGGTGGTCAGGGTGATCGCGGAGAGGTTCTGGTTGCTGGCTGCGTTGCTCAGGGTGGCTACGCGCTGCACGGTGTCGCCCGGGACCAGGCCGGAAGCGGCGACGCTGAGCCGGTTCGCGGTGCCTGTGGCGCCGAGGGCGATGCTCACGCTGCCGGAGGCGACGGTGTTGCTGGCCGAGGTGCTGGAGGTGAAGGCACCGTAGGTTCCCAGTCCCGCCACGCCGGCAGCAGTGCCGACCAGGGCCAGGGAAGCAATGACTTTACCGGAGGTGGTTTTCAGGTTGAGACCCATGATGATTTCCGTTTCTTGAAGCCCGTTGAGACCGGGATTTCACGGACTTTGCTGCCCGATGTCCTCTACTTTCCGGCAGGAATTTTAGGAAGGCGCAAGGATTCCCCAAGCTTCCCTTCAAGATTAGTTAAATATTCAATCAAGATCTTTGCGAGTGTTGAGCGGGAGCTCAGTAACCATGTGCGGCCACATACTCCGGCAAGGTTCCGTCCCGCAGTGCCCCGGCCACTTGCCCGATCCCGGCGTAGTCAGGCACCACGATGGACTGTCCGTCCGGGGAAGTACCTGTGCCTGCCGTGGGCAGGGTGAAGAAGACGGAAGCGGCGGGATCCACCGTGCGGAGGGCGTAGGCCAGTCTCGCGACGGAGGCTGGATCGTATCCTTGGTCCACCGTAAGGTAGTTGGTTGCGAAATTGACCAGGCCAAGGACGGCGGCGGGAGTCTGGATTCCGCCCCTGAGCTTGCCCAGGAGTGCGCGGAGGAACGTTTGCTGGTTGCGGACGCGTTGGTAGTCTCCGTCCACGAACGAGTAGCGCTCGCGGACGAACTCCAAGGCAGCTTCCCCGTCCAAATGGTTGACGCCCGCAATAAAGGTGTGATGGGTGTCAAAGCTCGCGGTGAAGGGCAGCGTGACATTGACGTCGATTCCGCCGAGGGCATCCGTGAGGACCTTGAAGCCCTGGAAATCCAGCATGACGGTGTGGTCGATGTGCGTGCCCAACAGCGTCTCAACGGTCCGGACCACCAGGGGGATGCCTCCCACCTCCAGGCTGGCGTTGATTTTGGCTGCGCCATAGCCCGGGATGTCCACCCAGTTGTCGCGCATGATCGAAATGCCGTAGACCTTTTGCCGGTCCGCTGGAACGTGGATCAGCATCAGGCAATCCGAACGTTGGTCCGCTGACTGGCCTGTTGTGATGGTCTGGTTGTTTTGGTCCCTCGCATTTGCCCGGCTGTCGCTGCCAATCACCAGGATGTTCATGGGGGTCGCGGGCAGCTCGGGGATTATCGGCGGTGCGGGTGCTGCAGCGGTTGGCGCGGGGGACTTAGTGGGGGACGGGGCACGGGTAGCCGTGGCGCCGGCGGAGGCGCTTGAGGGCGATGGCCCGGACGATGTCCTGACGGAGCCGGCGATGACTGCCGCCAGGACCACGACGAGCGCCAGCAGGACTGCGAGCCCCGCCGATAGCCACAGTCGCCGTCGTCTGTCCATGTCCGGAAAATACCACTCAGCTGGGTTAAAAACGCCTCCGGGAAAGCCTCAATTCGGGCACAAAGACAGCCCGAATGTAGTCCCTATATCTCGACAAAATAACATTCCAGGAGCACGATGAGAGGTAAATCTCTCGCCTTCACCTGGGCCGGCTTTGCCGTGTCCTATCCGTTCCGCAATGGGGGGCTCTTTTGCCCACGGAACCGGACGTTATCCCTCCGAGCAAAGGAGGACCCTGCATGGCCCCAACGTCGTGGCGCCGCACCGTATGCGGGGGGAGGGGCAGCAGCTGCGAGCTGAAGTTCATAGGGAAGTTCAAGGAATCCGAGTCACCGTCAAACGACGCCATGGTCTCCGGCGCCTCAAAATTTCCAGGCTGATAACAGCCGGTCAGCAATGATTTTCCTAAGGAATGAGTCTTATGGCTACTCATCCAAAACCCCTTCTATTGCCGCGCCTTCGAGCGCTCATGATTTTGCTCCTTGCCTTGGTCCTGCCGGTGGCACTCAGCGGCACGGCAGCAGCGGACAGTGGCAAATCCGCAAGGACCTGGACTGTCCAGGTCGGCTCCGAATCGTCGGACCAGGCCATCCAGGGGATGTCCTTCCTGCCGAATAACATCTTCATCAATGCCGGTGACAAGGTCACCTGGGAGGCCAACTCGGCCGAAATCCACACGGTCACGTTCCTTGCCGCAGGGCAAACCATCGAGTCCACGCAACCTTTTGATCCTTTCAGCCCCCTCTATATCTCGGCGCAGGGCGGCACGTCCTACGACGGGCACTCCTATTACAACTCCGGCGTGATGTCGAATGTCTCGGACAGCGGGTTCGCCGAGGTTGATTCCTACACCCTGAAGTTCCCGGATGCCGGCGATTTCACGTATTACTGCCTGGTGCATGGCGCGGCCCAGAAGGGCACCGTACATGTGCGGGCCAAAGGTACGGAATACCCGTACACCCAGGAGCAATACAACAACCGGGTAGATCGGGCTGAACGGGCCATCATCCGTGACGGCTACAAGCAATGGAGCGACGCCCGCGACCAAGCCAACGATCACACGGTCATTTCCGGAACCGACGACGGCGTCGCCATGGTCATGCGGTTCATCGAACCCAAAGTGGTCATCCACGTTGGCGAAAAAGTGAGCTTCGTCAACAACGGCATGGGCGAGCCGCACACGATCACCTTCGGCGACGAGCCCGCCAACCCGTTCCCGCCGCTGGGCGATCCGACGAATTACACGGGCGGGCAGCTCAATTCTGGCCTTTTGCCGCCGGGCGTGACATTCACCGTGACATTCAACAAGGCAGGGGTGTATGACTACATCTGCGCACTGCATGATTATTTTGGAATGGCCGGCAAGGTGGTGGTGAAGGACTGACCCCCTATTGTGAACGCAGAGAGGGGCTTGTTGGGCCGCCAGCGTCGTGCGCCCGCTGTATTCTGTACGCTTAGCTAAATTAGTAAGCACACTTAGGAAGTGAGTCTTTGCGCCATGTTGGACAGCCCTCATACGTACTCGAGTGCACTGGGCGCCCCCGGCTTTCTGGCCGGAACCTTCCTCTTTGACCCGCCCTCGGGGAAAGCGGAATGGTCCGACGGGCTCTTCAATCTCCACGGCTACCAGCGGGGGGAAGTAGTTCCCACACTTGAGCTGCTGATGTCGCACAAACACCCGGATGACAGGCCACGGGCTATGGAGATACTAGCTCAAGTCTTCCGCGACGGCGGGCACTTCTGTATCTACCACCGGATCATTGACGCGCAGGGACATGTCCGTCGCGTGTTGACGGCCGGGAACGCGCAGCTGGGTCCGTCGGGGACCGTCGCGGTCGAGGGAACCGTGATCGACCTGACGTCCACGCTGCGCCGGGAAACCGAGCAAGCGGCGCGTGACGCCGTCGCGGGCGCCAACGCCACGCGGGGCGTCATCAACCAGGCGCGCGGCATCCTGATGGGGCGGTTGCTCCTTGACTCCGACGCCGCCTTCAAACTGCTCGTGAATTGCAGCAGCATGACGAACGTCAAGGTCGCAGTCCTGGCCTCGCATCTTGTGCGCGTGGCGGACACAGATCAGGGGCCGGAAGCAATGGATGAGTTCATCGGCGTTCTCCAGGCTTGCGACCAGGCGGCGATAAACCGCGCGTTGGACCCGCAGTAGGACTCGGACCCGGAGTAGGAAGCCGGCCAGCGCAGCCATCGCCTCCTGCCCGGCGGCGTGGCAGTATGTTGTGAGTCAGGCTCGATGAGGGCGTCTCCGCGATAAGGAGCGACAGTCATGACCTACATCTACAACTTCGCCGATGTCCAAGCGGCCGACGTCGCCGTGGCGGGTGGAAAGGGCGTCGGGCTGGGCAACCTGGTTCGCGCCGGGCTGCCGGTTCCTCCGGGTTTCGTGCTGGCCACTGCGGCGTATGGGGCCTTCGTGGATGCCAATGGGATTCAGGCGCGCATCCAGGAGTTGGCGGCGCTCACGCCCGACCCTGCGCCGCAGGATTACGAGGACGCCTCGGCCGCAATCCGGGCCCTTTTCACCGGCGGCACCATGCCTGCCGCCATCGCCTACGAGCTCGCCGCCGCTTATGAACGCCTCCGCGAGTCCGCCGGTGACCGGCCCGGCGATGGCGACGGCGAGTCCGCCGGTGCGCCCGTCGCGGTGCGCTCGTCCGCCACGGCGGAGGACCTTGCCTCGGCCAGCTTCGCCGGGCAACAGGAAACCTACCTCAACGTCCGCGGCGCGGAAGCACTGGATGCGGCTGTCATTGACTGCTGGTCTTCCCTGTGGACGGCGCGGGCCATGGCCTACCGGGACCGCGAAGGCATCGCACCGGGCGATGTCCGCCTAGCCGTCGTCGTCCAGCGGATGGTCGAGGCCGAGGCGGCCGGGGTCATGTTCACCGCCAATCCGGCCAACGGGCGGCGGGACCAGATCGCGATCAGTGCCGCGTGGGGCCTGGGGGAGTCCGTGGTCAGCGGAACCGTCACCACGGATGACCTTGTTGTGGAAGCGGGAACCGGCCGCGTACTCTCGCGCCGGACAGCCGACAAGGAAGTCATGACCGTCTACGCGGCGCACGCGGCGGGCCGCGGCTCCGGCGTCGTCCCGGACCAAAGCGTCCCGGATCAGGGCGTCCCGGTTCAAGGAGGGACGACCGAGCAGCCGGTCCCGGCGGCGCTTCGGAACCGGGCCGTGCTCGACGACGGAGCTGCCGCCGCGCTGGCGCGTTACGGAACGCGGATTGCGGACTACTTCGGAACTCCGCAGGACATCGAATGGGCACGGGCAGACGGTGATTTCTTCATGCTGCAATCCCGGCCCATCACGGCACTGCCGGAACCCGTGGCTGACATTCCGGACACCTGGCCGCTGCCCTACCCGAAGGGGCTCTATTTCCGGGCGAGCATCGTGGAACAACTGCCGGATCCGCTCTCGCCCCTCTTCGCTGACCTCATTGACGGCTCGGTGACCCGCTCGCTCAAGGCCCTGATGAATGAGGCCGTGGGCAGCGAAGTCGTCAGGGACGGCGACGTTGGACTGCCCACCATCAACGGTTACGCCTATTACTACTACCGCACCATGGCACTGTGGCGAGTGATGGGCAAGGCGCCTGGAGCTGTGGTCGCCCTGGCCCGCGGCAAGGCCCACATGGGCATGACCGGTTGGCGGGAATTCTCGCATCCGCGCTACAAGGAGGTGCTCAAAGACTGGTCGGCGAAGTCCGCGGGGGAGCTTTCGGGAGAGGAACTGCTTGGGGGTGTCCGGACGTTGCTCGACGCCGGAACCGTGTACTACACAGCCGTGGAATCAGTCATTCCGATCGCCGCCACGAGCGAAATCTCCTTCCGGGCGTTCTACGACAAACTCATCCGGCGTGCGGGAGATCCTCCAGCCGAGACGTTCCTCCTGGGCTATGACAGTGAACCCATCCGTGCGGAGAAGTCGTTGTACGAACTCGCGGCATGGGCCCGGGAGGTTGAGGGGCTGGCCCCGGCGATCCTCAATCAACCGACGGCGGCGCTGGCCGAGTCGCAGAGAAACTGGCTCCCGCCTGCCGGGATGGACCCGGCCCTTTGGCAGCAGTGGCGGCCGCGTTTCCAGGCCCATCTCGATCGGTTCGGCCATGCGGTCTACAACCTGGATTTCCTCAGCCCGGTACCGGCAGACGATCCTTCGGTGCTGCTGGATACGGTGAAGTTCTACCTGCGGGGGCACGGAAATGACCCGCACGAGCGCCAGCGTCTCTCGGCCGCCCGACGGGAGGACCAGACCGATCGGATCCTCGCACGGCTGGGTCGGACCCGGCTCGGGCGGAGTCGGAGGGCCCCGTTCATCCGCCTGCTCCGCTGGGCGCAGAAGTCCGCGCCAGTCCGCGAAGACGCGCTCGCCGACGTCGGGCTGGCCTGGCCGCTGATCCGGCGGATGCTGCTCGAACTGGGAAAACGGCTGGTCTACTCCGGCATCATCGCCAGTCCCGCCGACGTGTTCTGGCTGCGGCAGCAGGAGCTGCAAAGCGCCGTCGAGTTCGGCCTCGCCGCGCCGCAACCGCCGGGCACGACGGAGCCGCTAGCACCGGGGGCGGTGGCGATTACCGGCGCGGCCCGACCCGTCCGGGCCGACGTCGTCGAGGAGCGCAAGATGCTTTGGCGGGGCCAGGCCAAGGCGGCTGCCCCGCAGCTGCTGCCGGAGACCCGTTGGATGAAGGGCGTCTTCGAATCAATGATGCCGGCGCGCTCCCAGGACCAGCCGAGCGACGTCATCAAAGGGGTCGGCGCCAGCGCGGGCCGGGTCAGTGCTCCTGCGCGCGTCCTGACCGGGCCACAGGATTTCGGCCAGATGGCGCCCGGGGATGTCCTGGTTGCGCGCATCACCACTCCCGCGTGGACCTCGCTGTTCGCGATGGCCTCCGCCGTGGTCACCGACGTTGGCGGCCCGTTGAGCCACAGCTCCATCGTGGCCCGGGAGTACGGCATACCCGCCGTGCTCGGCACCGGAGTCGCGACCCAGCGGCTCACGAGCGGCCAACAGATCACCGTCGACGGCGACGCCGGCACCGTGACCGTCGAACACCCGGCCGGCTAACTGAGCGCCCCCTCCCCGGACGCCCGCTCACGTATGTCGGGTTTTTGGCCGACGCCCGCTCACATAGGTGGTGTTTCCGGCGGACGCTCGCTCGGTTGATGTGAGTGAGGGTTTTGGGATTTGGGCGTATATGTGAGCGAGGGTTCTGGAGGGACCGCGGACAGGTCCGTTAGGGCCCGACGGCGGGAGTCGGGTTGCGCTGTTTTCTGGCCTCTCGGGGGTGCTCCCCACAGACGCTCGCTCACGTATGTCGGGTTTTTGGCCGACGCGCGCTCGGTTGATCTGAGCGAGGGTTCTGGGATTTGTGCGTATATGTGAG
>NZ_JARVRG010000019.1:0-84583 GCF_030209795.1 Arthrobacter sp. efr-133-R2A-63
ACATGCACCAATATTAACAGCCCACCTCTAGCTATTTTGGAGACACACCACTAGTTGGGTGGGGACGCACAGAGAAACGTTGTGACCCAGCTAATGGCGCGGATCTCGGGGTGCTGATAACTTCCCAATGATCGGCTGAATTGATTGGTGGTGTCCCGTTGCGATCAATCATGGCCCATTTCCGTGCGCTCAATACCGTTCCACCGGCAAGCAACGATCACCTGGCTGCCGTCCGCGTCGCACTGAGCGTCGCCGTGCCGGCGCTGGTGCTTCTTGCGGTTGGCCGCGCGGACCTCATCATCTACGCCGTGTTCGGCGCCCTGACCGGCATGTACGGCCGTGCCGAGTCGCACCAATTGCGGCTCAAGCACCAGGCCCAGGCTGCAGCGGTGCTCCTGGCCGGTGTCTCGGTGGGCACGTTCTTGTCCGTCTCCCATATCCACTCGTGGGGATTGGTAGTGGTCGAGACGCTCTTGGCAGGCGTGGGCTCGCTGTTCTCGGACAAGGTGCGGCTCAAGCCCAACGGGCCCTTCTTCGGAATTCTGACATTGGGGGCATGCGCTTCCGTCCCCGCGCACATTCCATTTTTCGCTGCAGTCCTGATCTGCGCGGCATCGGCTGCGTTCTCGATGGTGGTTGGCTTCGCCGGATGGCTTCGGTACCGGGGGTGGGAACGCGGCGCCATCCGGGACATTCCGGCATTCAACACTCAGCTGCGGCAGGCAGCCGGGCTTCACGCGGCAAGGTATGTGCTCGCCGTCGGCGCGGCAGGTGCTTGCGGAGTGCTCACGGGCAGCGGGCACCCGCACTGGGCCATGTTCGCGGCAGCTGCCCCGCTGGCCGGTGCCGACACCCCGGGGCGGCTGCACCGCGGCATCCACCGCATCGTGGGGACGTTCCTCGGATTGGCGATTGTCGCCGTCGTACTCTTTCCGGGACCGCTCTCTCCGCTGCACTATTTCCCCGGGCAAACCACCATCATCCTGGCCCTGCTGGTGATCGGTTTCCAGTTCCCCACCGAGTTGTTCATGGCTCGGCACTACGGCTGGGCCATGGTGTTCTTCACTCCGTTCATCTTGCTCATGACTCAGTTGGCGGCGCCCGCGGATCCTGGAGTGCTCGTCCTGGAACGCGGAGTAGAGACGCTCGTGGGAGCCGTGATCGGGATCGCCGTGGCCGTGCTGGTCCAAGCGCCCCGGCTTACTTCGCGGGGCTGATCTATTTCAGGGGCCTCCGGGGCGGACCCGACGTAAGCTTCGTCGGCAGGAAACGCATGACGGCGGTGATCGCTTTGTACCGCTTCGTCGGGATGGATACCCCTTTGCCCTTGGCGTTGTCTTCCAGTCCTTCCCGGACAACGCGCTCGGCCTTGAGCCACAGGAAACGCGGAGCCACCGATTTGTCCATGCCCATGCGATCGTGGAATTCGGTGTGGGTGAACCCCGGGCACACCGCGGTGACCTTCACACCGCTGCGGGCATAAGCAGTGTTCGCCCAACGGCTGAAGCTGACTTGCCAAGCCTTGGCTGCCGAATAGCTTCCCCGGTTCGCGAACGCCGCAACGCTCGCGACGTTGATGATCCTCCCGGACTTGCGTGCCAGCATCACTTCCAAGGCCGCGTGGCACAGCTCCAGGGGTGTCTGGACATGCACTCGCAAATGCCGCTTTTCGTCTTCCACATCGTTCTTCTCGAAAGAATTCAGCAATCCGATTCCAGCATTGTTGACCAGCACGTCCACCGGCCGCGAAGCGTCACGCAGCCTGGCTGCAACAGCCGCAACCCCGACGTCGGAGGTCAAGTCCGCGGGCAGGACCTCCACCGAGATACTGAAGTCCCGCTCAAGCACCTCAGCGCTTGCCCGCAGCCGCCCCTCGTCGCGCGCCACGAGGACGAGGTGATGGCCGGATTCGGCCAGTTGGCGCGCGAATTGGGCGCCGAGTCCTGCAGTAGCCCCGGTGACCAAGGCGGTGAGTTCGTTGGCACGAGTTGTCATGCGCCCAGACTAGCCCCGTTAACCCTCCGTGTGGTGATGTCCGCCCCGGCCGTCAAGCGGCATCTTGACGGCGGTACTCGTTCGATTCCTGTGCTCGCGGTAGAGTGCCTCAAAATGCGCCCGTATAAACCGCCGAAGGGCGGGGCAGCGGCTGCCCAAAAAGGGGGAACAGACAGTGGACGAAGCTCATGCCAGGATTGAATTCCGCGAAATCGACGAGCACGGTAATTCACTGGAGCATCACCTAGAGACACCTGAGGCCGTCCGAGGGGGCTCGGTGAATCCGTTCATCATCGGGCTGTGGGCACTGGAGGTGGCGCTCGTCATAGGCATCATGGTGATCATCAACGAGGCTATGACCCCGTTCACCCCCAGTCCGGGAAATACGATGCCCCCCGCGTACTTCTTGACAATCATGATCCCGCAGCTTCTCCTGGCCGCAGCCCTGATCTTGGCGACGCTGCTGTTCTGGCACGCTTGGCAATGGCAGAAACGGAAGGCACAAAAGTAGGCACCTTCCCGGGATGGCAGGAAAGACGCCGCGCATTCGTCTCGCTTCAGCTAGGACTGAGGTGGCGTGCGGCTGGGGTCTCAGATCCAGCCGCACGCCGTGCAAGGATCCATTGATCCCCGCACGCGCCCCGGGCCGTGAGTCGCATGGGGGCGCACGGCCCCATGGGCACGGCCTGGCATGCGGTCCATCGGGAACGAGCTCCTTCGTTGCGGCCCCACAGGTCCGCCAGGAGTCTCATTCCATCCCATGCCAGGCACTAACTATGTGTCGCGGGGACATGAATCGTGTCGCGAACGTCGCAAGTTCTTTCCGAAAGAACCGTCGAAATGCCGGGTTCATGATTTATTCGGCGGGCCGGTCTTCCGGCATCGAAACGGTGAGATCAACGATGCGTCCCTTGGCCGCGGCTTCGCGCACTGACCAGATTGCTGCGATGGCCGCATCCTCGTCCTCAAAAGCCTTGGAAGTGAGCAGGACGTCTCCATTTTCAGTGACGAGTTGGAACCGGAGGTGGGCGTCCGCGTCAACGTAGAGTTTGAATTGTGAGGCCATTGCAGTGCTTTCTTGTCGGGGGGTAGGTGCGCTTCAGGCCTTGCGTTCCTCAAGCGTTTGAATCATCGGCTTGGCCGGCGGTTCCAAGCCCGGGAAGCCAGGTAGAAGGCGAGCAAGCCGCCGATGAAATAGACCACCCAGAACGGGAATCCGATGTTGGATTGGCGTCCCGCGAGGGTTTTCTGTTCCGGCGCGTCTTTGGGGATGTCCGCGATCCGGGAGGCGTGAACAAGGAGCCGGTGCGAGTTGACTCCAATGGGTGTGCACGTGACCAAGGTCACGGAGTCCTGGCCAGGGATGATTTTCAGTGAGGAGATGTCATCCGGCTTGACCACTTCGATCCTGTCCACTTTGTAGAGGAACGTGTGGTCCATGACTTCGGTGGAAAAGATGTCACCCGTTTTCGCGCTGTGGAGGGGATTGAAGAGTTCCGCGTTCGGGATTCCCGAGTGCGATGTGAGCACGCTGTGAGTGCCGGGGCCGCCGACGGGAAGGGAAGAACCATAGAGATGGCCGACTCCTTTGGCAAGGACGTCGTCGCTGGTTCCGTGGAAGATCGGCAGATCGATGTTCAGGGACGGGTAGCGGAATCTTCCGATCACCTCGTCGTTGGCGACGTTGAGCTGGCTCTGATAATCCCGCAGCTGCCCTTCCAAAGCCGGGGCCGGGGCGTGGGCGGAGTACGGGTCCCGCAGCTGTCCGGCAGGGATCCGGGAGTTGTATTCGCGTGCCCGGTCCAACACTTTCGTCCGGGCAGAGGGTTCAAGCTGTTCGACTTCCTGCGCGTAGCCGGAAAGTTGGTTGTTGTGGGATATCGAGCTGAACCAGTCGGCTGCCTGAGGGTAGAGGACCAGGCCCAGACCGATGGCGGCAACGACCATCATGGTCACAAATCTCCGGTCGGCATGGCCACGCCTGATGTTTGTGCGTCCACGCGTCCCTTTTTGGGGGCGCCGACGGCCGCCGTCCGGACCGGTTTCGGAACCCTCCATGAATTCTTTGAGGGTTTGGGGCATTGGGGCCTCTTGCTGTGATGGACGGGAGAGGTATGGGGCATCCACCATGCTGGCGGATGCCCCATACCCTGCATCAAGGGATGCGGGTCACCGAGGGGTGTTTACTTTGCCTCGTTGCGCTTCCGTCGGCCGGTGACCATGAAGAGACCGGCGCCTGCCAGCACGAGGATCCCTCCGGCGGTCAGGGCCCAGGTTCCCACACCACCGGTGAGGGGCAGCTGGAACCCGGCGTTGTGCGGGACGTTGTTGATCGTCACTGTGACCACTGACGGGTCGTTGCTGGTGACCATGGTCTCGACGGGCTGGGCGAGCAGCTCGTAGCCGGACGGGGCCTTGGTCTCCACAAGCCAGTAGCTCTGGTAGCCGGGCTGGCCCGGGGTCACTGTTGCCCCGTTGGCCCAGTTGGAGTAACGCAGTCCGGAGATCACCAGGTTGCCGCTGGCATCGGTGGTCCAGGAACTGGCACCTCCGACGCTGATCGCGTTCGTGCCGGCCAGGGCATCGGCCTGGGTCGGGTAGACCGCGAACACGGCACCGGCCAGGGCCGCGGAGCTCTGGGAATCCTTCTTGTGCAGCACGATGTCGCCCCACTTGGTAATAACTGGAGGAGTGACGACCGGACCGTTGGGCTGGCCCGGGGTGATGGTGAAGCTGGCCGCGTTCGGGTAGACAAGAGCCGTGTTCGCGATCTCACCGACCGTACTGACGGTGGAGTTCACCGTCACCAGGACCTTGGCCGTGGGGTTGGCCGCGAGCACGGCCCGGCCGGTGGCGGTGAAGTCGACCGTGAGGGTATTCGTGGCCGTGTCGAACACGACCGTGTAATCGGTGTTCAACACCAGTGCCGCGTTGTTCGAAAGCGCCACTGTCGAGCTGGTGTAGCTCAGCTTCGAATCGAGCTGGTCGACAATCCGGTATCCATCGATCGGGTTCACGTTGGGAATGTCGGACGTGATGGTCCACGTCACCGCGTCACCAAGCTTGATCGCGGAGGCGTCGTTCACGGTCTTCGTCGCTGTAGTCACGGCGTTCTTGGGATAGACGTTCACGTCATACAGCCAGCTGTTCCCGCCCGCGGGGTCCGTCATCGGAAGGGTCACCAGGAACGGGGCCGAGGGAGTGACACCGGCAGGATAGCCGGTCTCCGTCACCAGATACAGGCCCAGGGGAAGGTTCCCCAGGCTCGCCGTTCCGTTCGCGTCCGTCGTGGTCGTGGAGCCCGGGGTGGCCGCCTGCGCCGCGGCCTGGGCCGGCGTCAAGGCTGACGCGGCAGTCCAGCCCGCGTTGGTCGTCAGGTCAATGTTGTTGACCTTCTGCACTGTGAACGTCACCCCGGCCATCGGGGTCAGTGCCGCGGTCTGGGCCGGGGTCAGTGCCGTTCCATCGTTAGGCAGGTTCGTCGGCGTCGCCGGCTTCTCGTACTTATGGATGGTCAACGAACCCGTCTTGGACGGATCGATGTTCGCGGTGTTCGCCGCGTGTGCACCTCCGGCTCCGAGGGCGAGCATCCCAGCTGAGGCTATTGCGGCGAAAGAGGCTATTATGCCGCGCCTCACCTTCGATGATTTCATCGTGTTCCTTTCTTGTTCCCCCATTGATTTGCGCGGAGCTGCGCTAAGGAGTTTGGGTTTGTGGGGTCTTGTTCGCTCGCCTGAAGACGATGAGGGCGAGGGAAGTCATAAGGGCGAGGATCCCGAGAACCGTTCCGCCGAAGATGTCGGCAGTGCCTGGCCCACCGGCGAATGGAAGCTTGACGGACGCCATATCCAGAACGGTGATGGTCTGGTTGTTTGCTGTTACTGACGTTCCTGCGGTGGCCGGGTCCAAGGCGATGCTGCCGTTCGGCGCAATAGTGAACTTCACGGGGGTGGCCAGAAGCGAGTAGCCGTCCGGGGCTTTGGTTTCGAGCAGCCAGTAGGTCCCAGGAAGCAAATTTTTGACCTCGACCAGTCCGGGTGACCCGGATACTGGGCTGTTCACTCCGACGACGGTGGGGCCCATTTGCCCGGCGGCATCGTTGTGGATTTCAAAGGTCGAGCCGGTCAGCGGGACGGTGGAACCCTGGGTTGCCCCGGGTCCTGCCTTTTGCAGGAACAGGTGGCCAGTAGTGGGATTCGTGGTGAAACATGCAGGGTCAAGTGGCGCCGAGCCTCCGGTGACGCATCGTGCCGGAGGGACGATCCCGTTGCCGGTTGCCCCGTTCTTCACGATGACGAGCCATGCATTCGTGTTGACCGTCACCGAGTAGGTCAACACTGCCGTGCCGTTGCCGGGCAGAGTAAATGAAGGAGTCGCCAACGTGCTGCCGGTACCCGGATCCGGGACTGCGAGGGGTGTACTGCCATTGACGGTCAGGTTCGCGGACCCCGCGGTGAACGTGGCGTTGTTCAGTACCTGGCTCAGGTCATCGGTGAGGATGACACCTGTGATGGGGTTGGCGGTGGAGTTGGTGGCCGTCACCGCATACGTGATCACCCTGTTTGCGCTTGGATCGCCCGGGTTGATGGAGGTTCCGGAAGCAGGGGATGCTGTCTTGCCCAGGGTCCACACGCCCACGGGATTGACCGTGCAGGTGGCACTTCCAGCCGGGCAGCTCGTTGGCGGAGTGATGGTGGTTGATGGTGTCAGGTAGTTCTCGAGCGAAGCATCACCCAGATTGCCGGCGCTATTGACCTTCACCTGATACGTGACGACGCTCTTCGCGCCGGCAGCCACGGTGCCCGTGACGGCCAAGGTTTTCGGCGTTGCGCCCGAGTTGTTCGTGACAAGCAAGGGGGTCCCGCTCGTGGAGGTTGCGGTGATGGAGTTGGCCACGAAGCTCGAGGCGTCCAGAACGTCTCCGAGCCAGTCGGTGAAACTGACAGCGGCCGGGGCAGTACCGGTCGTGTTATCGAAGGTCAGCGAGTAGCTCAGAACCTGCCCGGGCTGGACCATGGTGCCGGCCACGGGGTCCACGCTCTTGGAGGCCACTAAATTGGGGGTGAGGGCGTCGCAGGCGGAGTTGTCCGTCGTCGGACCTTGCTCCTGGCCAGGCGGCAAGGCAACGGAGTTGAACAGACCCGTCCCCGGGCCGGCGCACGCCGGCACTGGTGTGGTGTTCGTGTAGTGGAACGTCACCGCGAGGTTGAAGGTCTGCGTGACCCCTGGACCGATGGCAGAACCCGCCGGAGCCAGGGTGTAAGGGCCGGCGGTCGACGACGATCCACCAGCAGGAGCGCCGGTCCCGGTAGTCGTCCAAGCAGCACTCGTTGCAGCCAGGTTCGGGGCGAACGCCGGAGTGTCGGCCAGGGTGCCGTAGGTCCCGGCCACCGAGCCGGTGTTGGCCACGGTGACGGTGTAGTTGGCGACCAAGTCGCCGTTCGCATCCGGACCGGTGACCGTGCCGGGCTGCTTGGCTACGTTGATGATCGGCTGGGCGGTGTTTGACAAGGTGCAGGTAATGTTCGCCCCGGCCACCGGGGTGATGGCCAGCGAACCGCTGAACGCGGCACCGACGGGCAAACCGGGCTGAAGGCCGAACGAGTCCGTACAGGTAATGGAGCCGGCATAGTTTGCAAGGTTGGCCGTACCGGCGGCCGCTTCGGTCAGGGTATACACAGTTCCAGCCGTGGCCACGTAGGCGCCGGTGGTGCCGGTTCCCGCAGTTACTGACGATCCCGTACCTGTCGTGGTCGAGTTGGTGGGGTTGTTGACTACCGCGCCCGCCGCCCCGCCGGTGCGGATCTGCACGGTGAACTGGTCCGTTGCCGCCTGACGCGGCGCTCCGAGAGCCTTGGTGAGTGCGATCCGCGGAGCTCGGACGGTCAGCGTGGCGTTCGCGGGCGGGTTGAGGTTGGTCACGATGTTCGCGGGACCGTTGACATACGTCCCCTCTCCAGCTGCCGTCACATTGAACGTGATGGTGCAGGATGCCTGCCCTACGGCAAGATCACCGCCCGTGGCCGTGAAGGTGTTCGATCCGGCGACTCCCGTTTTGACGAATGCGGCACCGGCCACCTGGGCACACGTCCCGCCGATCGTGGGGTTAGGGGCGATCACGACGCCGGCGGGCAGCGTATCGGTGATGCTCCAGTCGTTCTTCGCCTTCAGGTCGCTGGTATTGGTCACCGTGAGCGTCACGGTGGAGGCCTGGCCGGGGGCGATGAGCGCCGGACTGAACGACTTGTCCAACTGCGGGGTCACGTCGACGATCTGGGGCAGGTCGAACGCCACGTCGTTACCCGAGCCACTGGTCTGGGCGTTGTACAGAGACAGCCCGAGGTTCGCGGTCGTTCCGTTCGGAACCATGTACGCCGCCGACTGCAATTTGGTCACCTGGGTCGACCAGTCAGTGGAACTGGTGCATGGGTTCAGTCCGGAGCTCAGCACGATCGGAGTGCCGTTCACGAGAAGACTGAATGTCTCCTGCGGTTGACTGGCGCCGCCCTGGGCAGGACAGTTCACAGCCGCGAAATAGGCCGACACAGCGTAGTAGTGCCCGGCGATCGCGGGAATGGTCTTCACTGTGCGGAATTCCGTGCCGGCTGTGATGGAACCGCTCAAGGCATTCGTGTACTCCGTCAGAGCCTGATTCGTTTGTGCTTGCGCCGGGCTCTGCCCCTGCGCCACGCCGAGTGCTTGGGCCATGCTCCGTAGCGAGGGCCACGTGGTGCCGAGATTGCGCTGGCAACCAGCGTCTGAGGCCGGAGGGTTGGGCGTGGTCCAACTCATGATCCAGCCGTTGCACTGGTTTCCAGCCGGCGTCCATTGCGGGTCCGCCGTGTACGTCGAGAACGCGGCTGCCGCACCGCCGGTGTAGTTCAGGATGTTGATGGCAGCCGCCGAAGCATCCTGATTGCTGAAGTCCTCGGTGTAGACCGGCGTACCAGCCTGTGGCACTCCCGGGGTTCCGGGCGTCGTCGCATATGCGGGTGAAGGCACGGTGCCGCCTAAGCCAAGGCCGACAATCGTTGCGGTGAGGAGAATTGCCAGTAGCTTGGCTGGAAGGGACTGCTTCATAGGCTTTTCTTGCATCACTTTCGGGAGCGGGCACACAGGTGGTCTCTAGCCATCAAGTACGCGCTTCCCGCGATTCGTGTCGCAGAAAACAGATTCAAATTTTTGAATGAAGGAGGGAGAAACGGCCACCCACTGAAACAGTGGGAGCAATTCTCAGATCGTGACGCGGAAACGGGAACAAATTTTCGGAACGTGTCATCGGCGGGTCACGTTCCGGGCGGACCGTCGCCTATTTCGCTTCGGTTGGCCTCCGGCGCCCGGTGGCCATGAACAGGGCTGCGCCAGCCAGCACAAGGATCCCGCCCGCGGTCAGTCCCCAGGTTCCCGTGCCCGTGAGCGGCAGCTGGAATCCGGCATTCTGCTTGACATTGCCGATCGTCACCGTGACAGCGGAGGGGTCGTCGCTGATCACAGCGGTCTCGACCGGCTCGGTGAGGAGCGCGTACCCGGACGGGGCCTTGGTCTCGACCAGCCAGTACGACTGGTAGCCCGGCTGACCTGGGCTGACGGCCTTTCCGTTCGCCCTGTTGGAGTAGCGCAGGCCGGAGATCACCAGGTTCCCGCTGGCATCGGTGGTCCAGGAACTGGCACCTCCGACGCTGATCGCGTTCGTACCCGCCAGGGCATCGGCCCGGCTCGGGTACACCGAGAACACCGCACCGGACAGGGCAGCCGAACTCTGGGAATCCTTCTTGTGCAGGACGATGTCGCCCCACTTCGTCACCGCGACCGGAGGCGTGACCACCGGACCTCCGGGCTGGCCCGGAGTGATGGTGAAGCTGGCCGCATTGGGATACACGAGGGCGGTGTTCGTGATCTCACCGACCGTGTTCGCGGCGGTGTTCACCGTGACCAGGACCTTCGCCGCCGGATTCTCAGCCAGGACCGCCCGGCCACGGGCGGTGAAATCGACCGTGAGGGTGTTCGAGGCCGCATCGAACACGATCGTGTAGTCCGTATTCAACACCAACGCCGCGCTGTTCGAAAGCGCCACCGTCGAGTTCGTGTAGCTCAACTTCGGATCCAGCTTGTCCACGACCCGGTATCCATCAATCGGGCTGACATTGGGAATATCGGAGGTGATGGTCCACTGCACGTTGTCACCGAGCTTGACCACGGACGCATCGCTCACGGTCTTCGTGGCTGTCGTCACCGCGTTCTTCGGATAGACGTTCACGTCATACAACCAGCCCGTCCCGCCCGCCGGATCCGTCATGGGAAGGGTCACCAGGAACGGCGCCGAAGGAGTGACACCGGCCGGGTAGCCGGTCTCCGTCACCAGATACAAGCCCAAAGGAAGATTCCCCAGAGTCGCGGTTCCCGCGGCGCCGGTCGTGACCGACGAACCGGGCCCAGCCTGCGCCGCGGCCTGGGCCGGCGTCAAGGCAGCCGCGGCAGTCCAGCCCGCGTTGGTCGTCAGGTCAATGTTGTTCACCTTCTGCACTGTGAACGTCACCCCCGCCATCGGGGTCAGTCCCTCCAGCTGGGCGGCGGTCAGTGCCGTTCCGTCATTCGGCAGCTTGCTCGGAGTCGCCGGCTTCTCAAACTTATGGATCGTCAACGAGCCCATCCGCGAAACGGGGTTCGTGATGCCGGTCCCGGAATCAACCACCCTGGCCGTCTCGTGCGGCACGGGAACTGCTTCGGGAGCCATTGGCGCGGGCGCTGCGGGTTGCAGTTCGGCAACGGCCGGCGGGTCCGACGTCGGCACCGGGCTTGGCGGGGGTGCCGTCGGGGCGCGTTCCGGCGCGGACTGCTGGGCTGACGGTGGCGCGATGCTCGGGACTTCGGCTTCAGCGATGGGCGCCGGGCCGGTTTGTCCAAGCCACATGAGGATGCCTGCAATCGCGAGGCCCCCGAGGACCAGCGCGGCGACCGCAATCTTCCAGAATTCCCCCACCGAGCGCAGTCCGGCTGCGGCCGGTTCCGACTGTCCCGGAAGGAACGGCTCGGAAAGAAAAGGCTCCGGAAGAACCCCGCCGGGAAAAAGCGACTCCAGCAGCGCGGTTCCGGGGAGGAATCCGGCAGTCACCGCCGGCGTGAAGACCACTCCGACCACCAAGGGGAAGACAAGAGCCCTCATGCCCGCCTGGACATCGTTGAGTTCGACGAGCACAGCCGTGCACTTCGAACACTCATCCAAATGCGCCTTGACTTTTTCGTACGACGCACGTTTCAGGCCGCCGCGTGCGTACTTTCCGAGCTGGCTCGAAAATTCAACGCATGAGTCGTCGCTGACCACCGTGATGTGGTTTTGCAAGTAGGCCTGCCGGAGCCCTTCACGCGCCCGGATCACGAGCGAGGAGACGCCGTTGGGGCTCAACCCGATGAATGGTGCGGCTGCCGCAGGTTTCAGGCCCTCGATGTCCACATGCCAGAGGGCGGCCTGCCAGCGTTCCGGAAGCGATCTGAACGCCTTCGCCATGGTGCTGGACTCGAAGGCGTCCAATACGGTGTCCGCATCGACGGAAACCGTATCCAAGACGTCGACGTCGCCCACGATCTGGGTACGCCTGGCCTTCCGGTTCCGGTCGTAGGCAATTCGCCGGACGGCGGTCAGAAGATAGGAACGGAAAAACTGGTCAGGTCCTTTGCCCTCGATGAGGGCTTGGAAAATCGAAGCGAACGCCTCGGCCACTACGTCGTCGGCGTCACTGACATTGTCCGTCTGGGCGCGGGCAACAAACTGGGCCGCTGCCACATGTCGCCGGAACAGTACATCGAATGCGGAAGCGTCGCCTTCACGCACCATGGCCATGATTTGAGGGTCGCTGTGCCCGACAGCCAACGACGCGTCCCCGCCATTCGAACCGTCTTCTGAAACTTGCCCCATAGCAATCCAGTGTGACAGCCGAAATTGCATGTGACTTGAATCTTACGAAGGCCCGCCACAAGCAGCGATAGTTCCAGCACTCCGCCCTAGGTAGCTAGGCGGGCCCGCTACTCGTTGTCCGCTTCCCCTACGGGCGGTTCCGGCGGCCAATCGACGTCGAGCTCGTAACCCTCGTGCTTGCGCAGATAGGCGGCAATGAACGGGCAATGCGGGATGATCCGCTTGCCGGAGGCGACGACGTCGTCCAAGGCAAAGTGCGCGAGGACCTTGGCCAACCCGCGGCCTTTGAACTGCGGGCGCGTTTCGGTGTGGAGGAAATCAATGTGGCCGGGTTTGTCCATGAACTGTGAGATCACGGCTACTTCACCGTCAACCAGAAGCTCGTAACGGTGGAATTTGTCATTCCTGACCGTTGTCACGCCCGGGCTGAACGACTCTTCGGTTGAATCCGTGAACTCAGTCATGAGTCGAGATTCGCACGTAAACCGGGCTCTGGCAATGGCACCGCAGGCCCGTCGGGAACCGCCGCAGCAAGGACGCCGGCCGGCACCCGTCCCAGCAACAACACTCCCAGCGCGAAGCACGCGGCTCCCCCGCCGAGGAGGGTCAGCGTGAGTCCGTTGAAGGCGGCGTCCACCACCGGGATGAAGACCACGACGGCGGCAGTCACCACCGCGACGTGCGTCCTGCCGCGCGCGTGGATGGCCGCCGTCGGGCGCTCTTCGAGCCTGCCGCACAGGAGCAGGACCGGAAGCAAAAGCAGGAGGACGCCGAGCAGGACCAGCGGGCGGGCCCACCACCATTCGGCGGTACCGGCCGCCGGCTTGGGGAAGTCCGTGAGGAGAAGCAGCCCGGACATGCCCGCGAGTAGCGGCAAATGCCACAGATAGACCGTCATGGACCGCCGGCCCGCCACCGCCACTACCCATCGGATCCAGCGCACGCCGGCCGCCCAGTCAAGTCCGGGGCGCAGTAATTGCAGGGTTGCTGCCTGGGACAGGCCGAGTAGAAGCATGCAGAAGTTCGGCGGGTTGAGGTCGACGATCATGTTTCCGGAGTAGACCCCGATTCCGGTCACGAGCCCCAGCAGCAGGTTGCTGCCGACGATCAACCCGACGAACCAGCCCCGGCTGCGTCCGGCGAAGATGCCGTCGGCAATGAAGAAACCGAATTGCTGGACCGCGCACCACACAAAGAGCATGTTGACGAAGGCGAGCATCGGAAACGCCCCGCGCAGCGAGTCCAGGGTGATCACGGCCGCCACGAGCCCGCCGAGGGTCAACCACGGGGAATGTCCATGCAGCCGGGCCAGGACCGGAACGCTCAATTGCGTAGCGAGGTACGCGGCCAGGAACCACAAGGGCATGCCCGCGCCGGTCGCGATGAGCTGGACTACCTCCGGGTCGACGCCGAGGAGCCTCGCGGCCCACAGCCCGACGAACATTGAGGCCAGCAGCGCGGTTGCCGGACGGATGAGGCGCAAGAGCCGCAATTGCGCGTAGTCGATGCCGGAGCCGCCGCGCGAGCGTAACCGCCGCCAAGACTCCAGTCCCGTGATGCCGCCGAGGACGAAGAACAGCGGCATCACTTGGAACACCCACAGGACGGGTTCGAACCAGTGCTGTTCCATGAGCGTGTTTTCGGTGGTGACAGTGCCGTCGGGGTGCAGGACCGGGCTGACCATCATGCAGTGCGAGAGCACCACCAGGATGAGGCAGAAGAACCGGGCGAGATCGATCACGGGATCACGTGGGCGGCCAAATGCGGCCATGCCCGCCGACGTCTTTTGTTGCCCCGAGAATCCCATCGCGCTCCCTCGTGAACTGCTGAGATCATTGTCCCCCCGCTCGACGGCGGGAACCAGAGCATGCGAGGGTGTGAATTCGTGGGTGCGGCCCGGGGGCCTGCGTGCCGGTACGCAGCTGTGGAGCCGCACCCACGATCACGGCGTTTAGCGAAGCAGCCGTTCCCGCTGCCGCGGATCGCCCGCCGCTGCGCAGGCCGCCAGTGCCAGGCCGAAAGCGCCGTCCAGAACCGCACGATCCGCGGAGGCCGATGAGCCGTGGGCAGCAAACTCGGCGGTGTGGTGGGCGGCCCCGTGGACGTCGTAGCCGAGCAGCGGATGGATGCTTGGGACCAGTTGCGAGACGTTGCCCATGTCTGTTGAAGCCACTGGTTCTTCGTTGAACGCAACAGCCCTCCCCCGGGAGGACATCGCTTCCCGGTAGGCCTCGGAAAGGTACCGGTCCTGCCTAAGTTCTGCGTAGGCATTGCCCGTGGGCGTGACCTTGAGTGTGCTCCCGCTGGCAAGGGCGCCCGCTTCCAGACAGCGCCTCACGCGGTCCTCTATGGTTCGCAGGTTCTTGAGGCTCGGCGAGCGCATTTCGACGCTCGCCCGGGCCCGCTCCGGTATGACGTTGACGGCGCTCCCGCCTTCCGTCACTATCAGCGAAACAACCGAGCCGGGCGGAAGCTGTTGCCGCCCCAAGGCAATGGCCGTCTGTGCAATCACGAGTGCATCGAGAGCGTTGACCCCTTCGGACGGGGCGGCCGCGGCGTGGGCCGCGCGGCCTTCATAAAGCACGTCCCACATCCCCATGGCCAACGATGAGCCGCCGATGACGTCCTCGGCGCCGGCATGGGCCATCATCGCCAGGGATACGTCGTCGAAGAAGCCCTCGCCAATGAGATCGACCTTGCCGCCGCTCGTCTCTTCTGCCGGGGTGCCGAGGACCTTGACGGTGATCCCCAGCTCTTCAGCGACGGGAGCGAGCGCGAGTGCAGCGCCCACAGCAGACGCGGCGTTCACGTTGTGTCCGCAGGCGTGCCCGATGGTCGGCAACGCGTCGTACTCAACGCACAACGCGACCACCAGCTCTCCCGTCCCGAACCTCGCACTGAAGGAAGCGGGGAGCATCGGCTGCGGACCGTCAAAGCTGAAGCCCGCGCTCCTGAGCAGCCGGCTAACCCGCTTGGCTGCCCGGAACTCCTGCCCGCTGAGCTCCGGATCAGCGTGGATCGCGTGGCTCAGGCCTAGGATTTCCGATTCCCAGCGCTCAAGCGCGGCAGAGACGGAGCGCCCGACGGCGGTGGAGGAGGAGGCAGTGACGGGGATTGCGGTTTCCAGAGCCACGGCATTCGAGGCGGCGGCTTTCATACGGCGATTCCTGCGGTTGCGTGGCGCTTCGGGTAACGGGCTGCTAACGCAGCCGCGATCAGGGCCGCGATGGCGAGGGCAATCCAGATCGACAGGAGGCCGCCCTCGCTGATGTGGCCGGACTGGACCGAAGACGAGGAAATGAGCTTCACGACGGCGGCACCCACCGCGATGCCAACGGACAGCGCCAGCTCATTGAGTCCGGCCGCCGTCGAGGTTTCCTCGAGCGGAACGCCCTCAACGGACAGTGCGCGGGTCCCCGCCTGGTACATGCCAAGGCTGAGGTTGAACATGGCGAATCCGGTGCAGTAGCCGGCCAGGGAGCCGTGCGCAGCTGCCATGACCACGAAGCCGCCCGCCAGCAGGACGCCCGCAAATACCAGGGTGGCACGTTCGCCGAACAGTCTGAGGGCCTTTGAGGTCAGAAGCGAGGAGAGCAGCGAGAGCACCGATGCGGCGGCCAGGACGACGGCGATCATGAGAGGGCTCAGCGCGAAGCCGTAGCCGGTCTTGTCCGGGTTTGAATACAGGAAGATCCCATTGGTGCCGAAGTAGCTGATGGAGGCGAAACCGAAGAAGAAGGTGGCCAGCGAGACCGTCCGGATCCGCGGGATGGCAAGCATCCGCAGGTCCATGAAGCGCTTACCGTTCACGTTTCGAGAGTCCAGGACCGCCCAATAGGCCAACAAAGCGAGGCCGAGGATTCCGGAGCCGAGCGTCTTGGCATCCAACCAACCCCAGTCAGGGCCCATCGAAAGTGCCACTACGAAGCCGATCAGTCCGAGGGAACACGCCATGAGCGGCACCAGGGCGAGTCCCTCGCGGGTGGGGGTTCCGGCGTCGGGCAGGACGAAGGAGCAAAGCAGCCCCACGACCGCGAACGGCACCGCTACCCAGAATCCGAGGGTGGGATCGTCGACGCCGATGATCCCGCCGAACAGACCGCCTGCACCAACCATGATCATGAGCATGCCGATCATCACGCTGACTCCAGTGCGCGTCTGCGCCGGGCTGGTCACCCGCAAGATGCCCATCATGAGCGGGATGAAGCCTACAACGCACGTGAGCATAACGACGCCGATCGTCACCGTCCACAGCGACGGCCACAACGCCATCATGAGGACGCCTGCCGCGACGACCGCCGTCGACCAGCGGAGGACGAGCCGGTAGCCGTAGCTGTCGCCGAGCCGCGAAATGATCGGCGTGAGCACGGCAAAGCTCACGTTCGAGATCAGGAAAATACCGTTGATGGTGGGGTCGTCGATCGAAAACGCCGGCCCCAAGGCGGGGAGGATCGGGTTCAGGTAACCCTGGGTGACTCCGCTGAGCGATTCGATCAGGGCCATCGCCACGATCATTCCCGTGATGGTCCGGCGTGCGACTGCCGCCGTTGCTGGAGGTGCTGTCTTGCTTGCCATGTGCTTCCTTGAGTGGTGGGGGCTTTGGATGCGAGTGGGTGATGCGAGTCACAACGTTAGGTCTGCCGTCTACACTGGCTAGGAATTTGTTTGAAATCGTCTGAGAATCGTGAATTTTGAAGGAATCAGCCATGATCTCCGAAACTGATCTTGAAATCGTCAATGCCCTGCAGATCAATCCCCGCGCGGACTGGAGCCGTATCGGGGACGTCCTGGGGTTGTCCGGGCCTACCGTCGCGCGCCGCTGGAACGCCCTTGCTGAGCAGGGACTGGCGTGGATCACCCCGGCCCCGGGTCCGCGCTATCTGAGTGCGGGCTGGTCGGCGTTCATCAGTCTTTCTTCGCTGCCGAGCGAGAACGAAGCCCTCGTCCAGCGACTGTGCGTGGAGCCGGCATTCGGCACCGTGTCGCTGGTGTCCGGCTCGCACGACCTCTTCATCGACTGCTTCGCCTCAAGCCACGAAGAGCTCATGGATATCGTGACCGGCTCCTTCGCGGGCCTCCCCGGAGTGACGCACCGGGAGGTCGTTTTCGTCACCAAGCTGTACCGGCAGGCTTCCGATTGGCGCAGCGGCACCCTCGAACCTGTGCGGGCACGGCTCATGTCTGCAGAACCCCTGCCCGCGCCGGCCGCCTACGCGCCCGATCGGCTCGACGCGTCCCTCCTGGCGGAACTGGCCAAGGACGGACGCGCCAGTTGGGCGGAACTGGGGGCAGCCTGCAACGTCTCACCCCAGACGGCACGACGGCGGGTGGAGCGGTTCCTCGCGTCCGGCTACATGACGCTGAGGTGCGATACGTCCGTTTCCGCACAACAAGGATTAAGGGAAGTCAGTCTGATCCTGAACGTGCCCGCCCACCATGTTGACGCCGTCGGGCGCTATTTCGCGGCCCTGCCGAATTGCAGGCTCAGCGCCCAGGTTCTGGGCGCCCAGAATCTGCTCGTGACACTGTGGGTCCGCGACTATCTGGAGGTCCAGGGACACGAGCGCGAACTGGCGGAGCGCGCGTCGGGGAGCGCCGTGATCTCCCGGCAAGCCGTTGTCCGCAACTACAAACGCCTCGGGCACGTCTTGGACGAGTCCGGACGCAGCCGCAGTGTGGTCCCGTTGCCGCTGTGGCGTGAAGGATAGCTGCCCGCCCCGTTCCCAAACCCTCGCTCACGTATAGCGGGCATTTCCCAAACCCTCGCTCACCAGTGATGGGAAGTGCCGCTCCCATCTGGACACCCAGACGGCAACCCGGACAATTGCCGTGCGCCGGGACGGCTCGCGGCGTTTAGTAGAGAGTGCTATCAATCCATGACAAAGGAGTCATCGTGGCACGCGCCGATTTCGCGACAGTGCAGTCAGCCCCAATTCCGCCCGCTCCAGCCGCACTCCCCGGCGGCGCCTCGCTTGGCATCGCCTTGGCGGCAAGGCCAAACGCCGACGACGATTCAGGGTCCGGCGGCGAAGTGCCCAGCAGCGCGTGGCGGGTGCGTGCCGACGCCTGGGAATTCCTTGGGTATGCCGTCAAACAGCTGGCCGCCGCCACGTCGCGTTCCGGGGGCGCCGGCCGGACGCGCGAACTGCCGCGGGACGTCCGAAGGTTGTTGCCGCTGCTTGAGTCCCTCGAAATGTATTGGGCATCTCCGGGGCAGCAATATGTCATGGAATTGCGGCGAATCCTGGAGGCTGGAGAATACCTCGAGGCGCTGAACCTCATCGAACCGGTCGCGCGACGCGTCGCCGGCCACAACCACCACGCCCAGGAACCCGCACAGGACCCCGAACGCGAAACGGAACGGGTGGAAGAACCCTCCGAATCGCGCAAGCGGTTCGAGGTCCTCGTAATCGACGACGTCTCAAACGCCGATCGTGAAGCCCTTCAAACGGAACTGCATAGCCAGCGCCGCCCCGCAGACGCCTTCAATTACGAGCTCGCGTTCGTGCCGAGCTTCGAGGACGCCATCGTGGCTATCCTGCTCAACCCCGACATCCAGGCGTGCGTGCTGCGTCCGGGATTCGTCCCCAACAGCAGGCAGCGCTTCAGCCGGGACGTGCGCAGCTTCCTGGACCGGCTCATGGGGAAGTCGCTCCCCCAGCGTCCCTTGGACCGCATCTTGAGCTTGGCGGACAAGTTGGGCCAACTCCGCCCCGAACTTGATCTCTACCTCGTGGCGGGAGTCGGAATCGAAGAACTCGCCGGTTCCTTGACCCGCCAATTCCGTCGGATCTTCCGCCGCCAGGATGGGCTGGAGCTCCACTTGTCCTTGCTCGCCGGCATCGCTGAGCGATATGAGGCGCCGTTCTTCCACGCGGTCCAGCAGTACAGCCGTAAACCCGCGGGCGTTTTCCATGCCCTGCCGGTGTCCAGGGGCGGATCGGTCATCCATTCCAAGTGGATCAACGATCTTGGCGAGTTCTATGGCCTGAACCTGCTTCTCGCCGAAACCTCGACCACGTCCGGCGGGCTCGATTCGTTGTTGGATCCGCATGGTTCCCTCAAGCAGGCCCAGAAGCTGGCGGCCCGGGCATTCGGTGCCCAGAAGTCGCTCTTTGTCACCAACGGAACATCCACTGCCAACAAGATCGTGCACCAATCGATCCTGGCACCCGGCGATGTTGTGCTGGTGGACCGGAACTGCCACAAATCGCACCACTACGCCCTCATGCTGGCCGGCGCCAGGGTCTCCTATTTGGACGCCTACCCCTTGAATGATTTCTCCTTCTATGGCGCGGTTCCCTTGGAAAGCATCAAGCGGATGCTCCTGGATTACCGCCGGGCAGGGCGGCTCCACGAGGTCAAGATGATTGCCCTCACCAACTGCACGTTCGACGGCATTGTGTACGACGTCGAACGGGTGATGGAAGAGTGCCTCGCCATCAAGCCGGACCTGGTGTTCCTGTGGGACGAGGCCTGGTTCGCGTTCGCGGGCTTCCACCACATCTACCGCCGCCGTACGGCCATGGCTTCGGCCCGGGCGCTCGAGGCAAAGTTCGCGGATCCGGCCTACGCCCGGCGCCGCGCCGAGCAGTTGCGCGCGCTTGCGGCGGCGGGCGGGGCGGCCAACTCCGGTTACGACGGCGGCGGCGAGCCCGACGACGGCGGGCCGCGTTCCGGCGTCGGGCCCGTCAACGATGAGCTGCTCCTGGAGACGAGGCTGCTGGCCGATCCGGCAAGGGCCCGTGTGAGGGTCTACTCAACGCAGTCCACCCACAAGACCCTGACCTCGCTCCGGCAGGGATCCATGATCCACATCCATGACCAGGACTTCGGCCAGTTGAACGAGGAGAGCTTCCGGGAGGCGTACATGACGCACACCTCCACTTCGCCCAACTACCAGATCCTGGCTTCCTTGGACATGGGACGGAGGCAGGTCGAGTTCGAAGGCTACGAGCTCGTGCAGCGGCAGGCGGATCTCGCCGTTAGCATCGCCCAGGCCGTGGCGAGGCATCCCTTGCTGAAGAAGTACTTCCGCGTCCTCGGCACCAAGGACCTCATACCGGCGCAGTACCGCGAAACCAACCGGCAAATGCCGCTCCGCGACGGGCTGGCGGCCATGTCCGAAGCTTGGGATCGCGACGAATTCGTTGTTGATCCGAGCCGTTTGACCCTGCACATCGGCCTCACCGGCGTGGACGGCGATACCTTCAAGCATGACTACCTGATGGACAAATATGGGATCCAGGTCAACAAAACCTCAAGGAACAGCGTGCTTTTCATGACCAACATCGGCACCTCGCGGAGTGCCGTTGCTTACCTCGTCGAGGTCCTGGTCAAGCTGGCCGAAACCTTCGAAGACGAGCAATCCGGCCTGAGCGGCTTGGGGCAGCGGGCCCGCCGTGCGCGCGTCGCGGCTCTGACCAGCACGCCGCCGCCCTTGCCGGACTTCAGCCGCTTCGCGGAACGGTTCCGGGTAGATGCGCAGACGCCGGACGGCAACATGCGTGCGGCCTACTTCGAGAGCTACAAGGCCGGATCCTGCGAATACTTCAGCGCGGCCGAACTTGCGCGGAGGGTCGCCGCGGGAGAGGAAATGGTCTCAGCGTCCTTCGTCACTCCCTACCCGCCGGGCTTCCCTGTCTTGGTTCCCGGGCAGGTGATCACGGAGGAGATCCTGGCCTTCATGTCGGCGTTGGACACCCGGGAGATCCATGGATTCAATCCGGAACTTGGCTTCAGGGTGTTGACGGGTGAGCTAGCGTCACGCCAAAAGCCTGCATAAGTGAGCGAGCGACGGGATTGGAAGGCGCATACGTGAGCGAGCGTCCGGGTTCAGCCGAGCGCCACGGCCAGGATGCCGAGCACGACGGCGAGTAGCGGCGTCGTGCCCTGAAGAACCGCGGGGCGGAGATACTTTTTGCCGCTCAAGGCAAGCACGGTTGCCGCCAGCAGCATGGAGCCGCATGACGAGAAGACGAGGGTCCAGCCCACTTGCGGATGACCTAGTGCCACAAAGACGATCCCGGCGAGCGCCCCGACGGCAAGGAAGAGGTTGTAGAAACCCTGGTTGTACGCGAGGGGCTTGGTGGTTTCGGCGTCCGACTGGGAAGCGACGCTGAAGCGCTTCCACGTGGCCGGACGGGTCCACGTGATGGACTCCATGCTGAAGATGTAGACGTGCAACAAGCCGGCAATGAGGGCGAAAATCAGGGAGGCCACGATCATGTGCTGATCGTAGCCTCCCTGCATCGCTTCGAGCTGCCAGCGGGCCTCACTATGCTTGGCGCATGCTTCAAGAGCCTCCCGCCGTCGCGGCATTAAATGTGGACATGCGCCTTCCAGCGGCCGTCGCCAGCATGGATTTTCGGCCCGAGCCTCCCATTCTCTTGCTGCACGGTTGGGCCTCGACATCCGCCTATTGGGAGCCACTCGCCACCGAATTGCTCGACGCCGGGCGGACCGTATGGACCGTCGATTTGCCCGGGTATCACTGCGGGGATGTATTGCCTCAGGGGTTCAAGTGGACCTTGGAATCGGCAGCCGATGCCGTGGCTGCAGTTGCCGCCCGGAACTCATCGCCGGTCCACATTGTTGGCCACTCAATGGGCGGAAGCGTGGCGCTGACACTGGCCGCGCGGCACCCGGGGCTTGTGGCCAGCGTGGCCTTGATCGGCATGGTTCCGGCCCCGCCGAACGAAGGCTTCAAATCGATGCTCGAATCCCAGCTACGGCAAGGTTTCATCGACGACGCGACGCGCATCAAGTGCATGAAGGCCTGGTTTGGCGCGTTGCCCCCGGAGGAGCATCGCTTGCTGAGTCAAGGATTTGAACTGCCTTTCGAAGTCCTTGGCCCGAGCGGCCTAGCGGCGATGGCCGGCGTGGCCGCAGATGTCCCCGCAAAGGTGACTGCGCCGACGCTGGTGATTGCCGGCGTCGGGGACCGCTTGCGTTCGCTGGACCAAGCGGAAGCTTTCGTGGCGGCCAGTCCGCTACGGAGGCTCGTGGCAATCCCCGAGGCCGGACATAGCGTGCATTGGGAGCAACCGCGCGCTTGCGCCCTGGCGCTCCGCGCGTTTTGGAACGAAAGCCGGCAACCGCCAGCGTAAGATGTCGGACATCTAAGAACGGAGCACCATGGCACGCAAGTCGCTGGTCGGCATCGTCGCCGACGAGCTGCTGGACCGCATCGTCGCGGGCGAATTTCCGCCGGGCACGGTGGTTCCCGGCGAACTCGAGCTGAGCGCCAAGCACGAAGTCAGCCGGATGACCGTCCGCGAGGCCATGAAGACCCTCGAGGCCCAGCGAATCCTGAGCGTGGAGCGCGGCCGGGGAACGTTCGTCAACCCGCTCAACCGCTGGGCGTCCCTTGAAGCCGTGCTGCGTGCGGCTTCGGAAGGAAAGAACGACGCCGCAGCGGCCGTCCAGCTGATCGAGCTGCGCCGCATGCTTGAGACCGGCGCCTGCGAACTCGCAGCGTCACGGGTCTCCCCCGAAGAAATCGAGCAGCTGCAGGTTCTCGTGTCCGCGATGCAGGAGGCCCACGATTCCAACGACCTGAGCGCCTTCGTCGAGGCGGATCTCGGGTTCCACGATGCTATCCTTCACGCCTCGGGCAACGTCTTCGTGGCCGTACTCTTCGAACCCCTGCACCGCGTCCTGGAAACCCGGCGCACCCAGACCGCGCAAATCCCCGATATCCAAGGGCGCGCGATCGGACATCACCGGGCCATCCTGAAAGCCCTCGAAGCCGGAGACGCGCCCCGAGCCCGCGAGGCCATGAACGCACACATGCAGCAGACCCTCGACGACCTCAGGACCTACGTCCTGGAGGCTTAGGCCGGCGCTCCCTTCAGACGCCCGCTCACATATACGGGCCATCTCCCGAACGCCCGCTCACATATACGCGAAAACTGCGAGCGGGCATCACTGCAGAGTTCCTCGGTCCCGGTTTTGCGCGGACAGCTCGGCGACGGCGGCAATATCGCGCGGCGTCGTCCTGCAGCACCCGCCAATGAGCCGAGCACCGAGCGCTTGCCAGGCGGCGACATTTTCCGCAAGGCTCGAATGCCGCTTGCCGTCCGCGCCGTTCTCAGCCGCACCAGGCGCCCAAGTCTTGGTAACTGCGTCGTAGCTTTCTCCCGAATTCGGATACGCGATCAGCGGGATTGGGGTGACTTTGCTCAAGGCCTCGAGTGATGGGGAGACCAATTCCAACGGCACGCAATTCACCCCGATGGCAACTACGCGCGGCTGCGAGGAACAAAGCGTGGCCACCTCGGACAGTGGCGTGCCGTCGCTTATGTGCTCCCCGTCCCGGAGCGTGAACGAAAACCAGGACTCGACGTCGAATTCTTCCACGAGTGCCAACAGTGCCTCTGCCTCCGCGAAGGAAGGCAACGTCTCAATTGCGAGCAAGGCCGCTCCGGCCTCCACCAGCGCAGCGATCCGAGGCCTGTGAAACTCCATGAACTCGCCCCGGCCGAGGATGTAGTCACCGCGGTATTCCGATCCGTCGGCGAGGTAGGCGCCATAAGGGCCCACGGAGCCGGCAATCAGCAGGGGAACCGCATCCGAGTTTTCGTCCAGGTGCTCACGCCGCGCTTCGTCGGCCAACCGCACGCTCAAGGCCACCAAACCCAAGGCTTCTGCCTCACCAATCCCCCGCTGGACAAATCCTTGGGGCGTGGCCTGATAGCTCGCAGTGATGGCGATCGTGGCCCCCGCGTCGAAGTAGTCGCGGTGAATCTGTTTGATCAAGTGCGGCTCTTCCAGAAGGACTCTTGCCGACCACAGAGGGTCTTGCAAATCGCAGCCGCGCGCCTCAAGTTCAGTGGCGAGTGCACCATCCAGCGTCAGGTGTGAACCGGCGTCGAGCATGCGAGACAGCGTAGTACTAGCGGACATGTTTCAGGTCTCCAAAGCAGTTCGGTCTCACTCTTGCTTGTGAAGAGTGTGTGATCGTAATACGCATTTACTAATGCTTGTAATGATCATCACTCTATGTCACCATGGCAGTCAAGCAATCTGCGAGATCCGCAAGGAAGAGGCATTCCCGTGAACATTGAGATGAAATCAGTACGTAAGTTGCGCGTACATTGGCCCGTTACGTCCGAGACCTTCTCGCGGCTCGCTGCGGGCGAAGCCGAGGCGTTTAGGGATGACCAGGGCATCGCGGCGCTGCTCCGGGCTTTGACCGAATCCGGGGACCTGGGGGACTTCGGGAAGTACCGGCACGTCTTTGAGTCCGGCTTGGGTTTCGAAGGGTTTACCGTGACCGAGCACGCCAATCCCACGCTGGGCAAGGTGGGCCAGCAGACAATTTCGCCGACCTTCGTTTTCACGACGTATTTCGACGCAGCGCTGGACGACGCCGCGGTGGACCGGTTCACCCGTCGCATTATGGAAATCCACCCTTGGGAAGTTCCGGTCATCGAATTGTCCGGGCCCATCAGTGTCTCCAGCACCGCGCTTGCGGCAGCCTTCGGGACCGCGGCCGCGTCATGATCGAATCCACCTCCGCTGGTCTTTGGGACGGCCTGGGGCCCTTGCTTGCCGGACGATCATTTACCGACCTGACGCACGCGTTCCATCCAGGCCAACCGCACTTTCCTGCCTTCCCCGACGAGACACGGGAAGCCTTGTTCGACCTGGAAAAAGGCGACGGTTTCACAGCCCACCGCTACTCGATCGTCGGGCAATGGGGGACGCACGTTGATCCGCCCTCGCACTTCATCCGCGGCGGTCGGACCTTGGACCAAGTTCCCGTAGAGGACATGCTCCTTCCACTGGTCATCCTGGACATCGCCGAACGGGTCAAGGTCAACGCCGATGCCACCCCCACGCTGGAGGACATCCAAGCGTGGGAAAACCGAAACGGCGACATCCCCAAGGGCTGCTTTGTAGCATTGCGGACAGGTTGGAGCCAGCACTGGCCCGACGTGGCGGCCATGACGAACAAAGACAGCGACGGCGTCAGCCACACCCCGGGTTGGTCGCAGGAGGTGCTCACTTTTCTGATTGAACGGCGATCGGTTGCTGCCGTTGGTCACGAACAGACGGATACGGATCCGGGACTAGCTACCTCCCGCCACGATTTCAGCTTGGAGACCTACGTTCTCGCGCAGGACCGGTGGCAGATCGAGCTCCTGGCGAACTTGGACGGACTTCCCGAAAAGGGCGCCGCCCTCATTGCCACCTGGCCGAAACCTCTGGGGGGTAGCGGTTTTCCTGCAAGGGTCTTTGCCATCCATTAAGACGGACGCGCCCGCCGCTAGAATCGGATCCATGTCCAAGACATCCAGCATGGGCCGGGGAATCATGGCCCTCCTTGCAGTCGGCTCCCGCACCAAAGAAGGCCTTCCGGGCGGAACAGTCGCCGACGTGGCAGCCGATCTAGGCAAAGACCGCAGCCAGGTTTCGCGTAGCCTTCGGGGTGCGCAGCAAGAAGGCTTTCTGGAACGCACGGAACAGCGGTCGTACACCCTGGACTGGTCGCTCTTTACCGACGCCCAGCTATTGACCGAACGGCGGCTGCAGACCGACGGCGCCACGGCGCTAGAAGGCCTGGCGGCCGAGACGGACGAAGGCTGCTTCCTTGGAGTGCTCAACGGGGACAGTACGGTCACCGTCGGCGAGCGGGTCCCGGACGGTAGCGATCTGGTGGGTTCGTGGCTGGGCCGGCCGTACCCCGCTTACTGCAGTGATGCTGGCCAGGCACTGCTATGGCAGGCGTCAGATTCCGAGGTTCGGACCATCTTGGCGGATGTGGCATTCGTTGGCCATGGACCCAACACGCCTGTTGACATCGAGGACTTCCTGACCCGCCTGCATGCGGCTAGGCGGCGCGGGTATTCCATCGTTGATGAGGAGGCCGAGCCGGGCTTGTATTCCTTGGCCGTTCCGGTCCGGGACTTCAAAGGCGAAGTGGTTGCCGCGCTGCAGGTCGTGGGTCCCAAGGCACGCTTGGAGCCAAGAAGGGAGGCCAGCGCAGCAGCCCTGGTGTCCTGGGGAAGGTGGCTTGAGTCAGCCCTGGGTCACTCCTCGTCGCAGTAGCAAGGCTGGCTAGGACCGGTCCGCTGAACTGAGGTGACTGGTCCCGAGCCGATTTGCGGCCTCCATCAGAACTTTGGCGATTTTCCCTGCCCTGGGCTCGATCTCTGGCCGGCCGTCCAGGACACTAAGCGACGCGAGTATAGTTCCCTCGGGGTTGCGGACGGGAACGGCCAACTCGTAGACGCCGTGCTCGAACTCTTCCGCCGCCAGAATGAAGCCGCGGGCTCTGTCTCGGTCCATCAATTCGCAAACTTCCCCAGGCGAGTGGGCCGCGCCGGGGCCGCCGACTCCGATGAAGTTCACGTCCTTGAGCAGTTCTTGGAGGGCGGCCTGGTTGTGGTCCCACAAGAGTGCTCGGCCGGATCCGGTGCACCACGTAGGCGTCACCATCCCAGGTTTCACAAAGCTTCCGGGGAGAGCGTCATTGCTGGACGCGCGCAGGAGGGTTACCCGGAAGCCGCTCCGGACAGAAACCCTTGATCGGAGGCCGAACGAGGCGACCAAAGCCTCCAACTCGGTTCTTGATTCGCGAATCCACCCAGTATTGAGCGAAGCCGCGAGGGAGAAGAACCGTTGGCCCGTCCTGAACGGACCCCGTTCGACCCGTTCCAGAAGTCCCAGATCACATAATTCCTGAGTCAGGCGCGATACGCGACTTTGTTCCATGTCCAGCTCGGATGCGAGCTGGGAAACGCCGAGAAGCCGCCTGCCCCACTTCTCCCGATCCGCGACCAGCCGCACAATCCGGAGTCCTTGTGCCATGGACGACGCTTCCGAAGAAGTATCCATTCTCAATTCTCCTTCCGCCCGACAACCACGCCTATTCTCACACGCCCTTGTGGTTGGCCAAGATCCGGTTCCCACGGGCCCACACCGTGTAAAGGTCCGCGAGGATCGCCGAGTTCGCCGTTTCCATCTCCGTAATGGTGATTTCTTCGCTCCCCTGCTTTCCAAACAGCACCACTTCGTCTCCGGGAGAGACGTCCGCAATGTCGGTCACGTCCACAACCATGGAGTTCATTGAGACAAGGTCGACGACGGCGGCCCTGCGGCCCCGGACGAGGACGCCGCCTTCGCGGGCCAGGACGCGCCGGTAACCGTCGCCATAGCCTGCGGTCACCGATGCCAGCCTGGAATACCGTTGCAGGGTGTGAGTGAGCCCGTAGCCCACTTTGCTGCCGGCGGCATAGCTGTTGACGGAGGCCACCCTGGCCTTGAAGGCAAGGCACCGTTGAAACTGGCCTGCTGCCGGATCGGAATCACCGTAGAGCACAGCCCCCGCCCGGACCATGTCCAGCCAGGAGCCGGGTACGTGCAGCACCGCATAGGAGTTGGCGCAGTGAATCAGGACATCTTCCCGGGGCGTACCGGTGATCCGGAGCAGTGTCATCGCTTGGCTTTGAAAGCGACGGAGGGCTTGCTCGATATGCCGGTTGTCATCTTTGGGGAAGTGGGTCATGATTCCGGCCAGCCGGAGCCTCGGGTGGCTGAGGATTCCGGCCGCGCACGCCCGGCCGGAATCGGAAGAGACATCGAGGCTGTGCCTGCTGATTCCCGAAGAATTGATGTCGAGGTGGATCTTTATCGTTTTCCCCGCCTCGGCGGCGATATTCTGCATCTCCCAGGCGCTCTGCGGGTCGCAGACAAGTTCTTCGATGTCATGGTCCAAGCCGGCGGCAACCTCTTGGGGTGCGGCCGCACGGACGCGAAGGATCCTGCCGTCGAAACCGCAGCGACGCGCGACTGTCGCCTCCTCGTTGCTTCCGATTCCGAGGAACGGAACGCCAAGGCGAACAAGGGAGGGAACTAGGAGATCAGCGCCGTGGCCATAGGCATCAGACTTCACCACGGCGCAGAGAAGCGCCCGCTGGTCAATCATCCCCAGGACATTGCGGACATTCGACTCGAAGGCGTGGGCATCAATCTCCAACCAGTTGCCCACTTGTTGAATCAGGTGTTGTGAATTCATGAATTTTCCGTTGGACGGCTTCGCGGCCGGGATACGAAGGTCCCCGGCCGCGAAGCTGAATGGAAGATGCTGCTATGCCAACCCGGCTGCGCGTGCCTTGCGTCCGTACTTGAAATGGAAGAAGGCGTAACAGGCTCCCACAAAGGGGACTCCAAAGTAGAGCGCAGCGATCTGGTTAGGGTCGAACGCAATGCCGATCAACGAAATGAAGCAGAGCGAAAACGCCAAAATCGGAATCAGGGGGAACAGCGGGGCTTTGTAGGGCAGGCTGGCGACGTTGCCGCCGTTCTTGACGAAAGCCCTTCGGTGGAAGAAATGTGATGCGGCGATGGACATCCACACGCCGACGACGGCGAACCCTGCTACCGACACGAGGGCCAAGTACACCGTCTCGGGCGCGGCCACGCTGCTGATGAGTGAGGCTAGTCCACCCACCATGCTCACGGAGAGCGCAACCATGGGGATCCCCCGCCGGGTCAGCTTTCGCAAAGCCTTGGGCGCATGTCCCTCGTCGGCGAGCGAGTACAACATGCGCGCACAGGAGAAGAGCCCGCTGTTGCCGGCGGAAAGAAGGGCGGTGATGATGACAAAGTTCATCGCGTCGGCGGCAAAGGGGATACCGATTGAGGAAAAGACCGTCACGAACGGGCTCTGGTCCAGGCCGACTTGGTCGAACGGGATGGTGGCGGCGATGACCGCGATGGCTCCGACGAAGAAGATCAGCAGGCGGACAACAGTGCTGCGCATGGCTTTGGGAATGGTCTTGGCTGGGTCCGCCGTTTCGCCTGCGGCAACGCCGATGAGTTCTGAACCGGAGAAGGCGTAGAACACTGCAAGCGCCGTGACAAGAACACCGGTAAATCCGTTGGGGAAGAGGCCGCCTGTGGTGTTGAAGTTCTCAAGGAGGAAGGGATGATTGCCGGTCTCGCTCAGCGGGTGGAAACCAAACAGCGCAGCGCCGCCGAGCACGATGAGGACGATGATGGCGCCGACTTTGATGATGGCGAACCAGAATTCCGATTCTCCGAAGAATCGCGAAGAGACGGCGTTGAGACCGAAAAGCACGGCCGCAAAGATCACGCACCAAACCCACACGTCGATGCTTGGAAACCAACGCTGCATGAGGAGGCCTGCCGCCGTAAATTCAGACCCGATGGCCACTGCCCAGCAAAGCCAATAGAGCCAGGCCGTGGTGAAGCCCGTGGCTGGCCCGATCGAGCGCGATGCGTAGATGTGGAAAGCTCCCGAGACGGGGTATGCAATGGCAAGTTCGCCAAGGCACGCCATCACCAAATAGACCACGAAGGAGCCAATCAAGTAGGCGATGACCGCGCCGAGCGGCCCGGCTTGGGAGATCGTGTAACCGGAACTCAAGAAGAGCCCTGAGCCGATCACGCCACCCATGGCGATCATCACCAGATGCCGGGGTCCCATGGACCGGCGAAGCCCGGATTCGGACGACGGCGGGGCTGGGCGCTGCTGTTCTAGCGTGACGGGTGATGAGGATTCCATGGTGTCTCCCGGGTCAGTGGTCATTGGTCATTGGTCAGATCAAAATGCGAAGGTGCGCGTGACCTCAAGGGGGGATCGAAAGGTCATCCGGATGGCCGGAGCCGCGCAAGGCGATGGTGATGAAGATAACACAGCTGGGCTCATTTGGTCATTAAAAACATTTGACCATGCATATATTGCACGCATGTTACTGCATGTGTGCATGTCGAAACGGCATGTGGATGGTCACTTCGCCCTATTCTTCGGCCGGAATCACATGCCCCGACTGACATGGAAAGCAGTGAACATTGGAACACCGATGTAACTGACTGAAGGAGCACCATGACCAGCTATGACATTGCCCTGATCGGCTTTGGCGGCGTCAACAGGACCCTGGCCGAACTGATAGCAACACGCGGCGAGGCACTTCGATCCGAACTGGGCTTCGGCCTTCGGGTCGTTGCCATCACCGACCTCCGGCTCGGATCCCTGGTCCGGCCCGAAGGCATTGACCTCTCCATGGCCCTGGCCCTCGGCGGCGGGAGCGAGACCTTCGCCGAACACGGAGGATCTGCGGACACCAACAATGAGTCGGTCATCCGCACCTGCACCGCCGACATCATCTGCGAAGCCACCTTCACGAACCCCGACGACGGCGAGCCGGCAGTCTCGCACGTGCGCTGGGCACTCGAATCCGGTAAGAGCGTCTGCACCACGAACAAGGGCCCCGTTGCCCTTCGCGGTGCCCTGCTCACTTCCTTGGCCGAACAGAACGGCGCTCACTTCGAGTTCGAAGGAGCCGTCATGAGCGGCACACCCGTCATCCGCTTGGCCAAGAAGATGTTCGCGGGCCTCAAGCTAAACGGTTTCGAAGGCATCCTCAACGGCACGAGCAACTATGTCCTCGGGCGGATGGAAGCCGGCCTTGATTTCGAAACGGCCGTCAGCGAGGCGCAGGAACTTGGCTACGCGGAGGCAAACCCTGCCGCGGACATCGAGGGCTACGATGTCCAGCTCAAGGTCCTCATCCTCGCTAACGAATTGCTCGACGCGGGCATCGAACTCAAGGACGTCCAGCGGCAAGGGATCTCGACCGTCACGGCCGAAGATGTCCGGAAGGCGTCCCAGGACGGACGCCGCTGGAAGCTCGTCGGTTCGGCCCGGCGGAATCCTGACGGGACCATCACCGCAGGCGTAGCCCCCATCGCACTCCCCCTCGACCATGGACTCGCCGGGGTTTCAGGCGCGACGAACGCGGTGTCTTTCGACACTGACCTCCTCGGTCCGGTCACCGTCTCCGGACCCGGAGCCGGTCGCGTCGAGACCGCCTATGCCTTGCTATCGGACATCATCGCGATGCACGCAGCCAAGGCAGGGGCACCCGCACATGTCTAGCACCACGCTTTGCGCCCAGGAAACCAAAATGCCGCAGTTCCGTGAAGTAACGAGTCCCTACGACGGCAAGGTTGTCGGTGCAGTTCCGCTGAGCGATGCCACCGCCGGCGAAGAAGTGCTCAACGTGGCCCGGACCGGCGCACGGAAGGCACAAGCCCTCTCCCGCAACGCACGCGGAAAAATCCTCGATGCCGCGGCTACGGACATCGAGCACAGAAACGATGAGTTCGCACAGACCATAGTTGCCGAGTCCGGAAAAACCATTCGCCAGGCACGAAAGGAAGTGCTGCGAGCTGTCAACACACTAAGGCTTTCCGCCGTCGAAGCACGCAGGAACGCCGGCGAAGTCATCCCCTTTGACTCCTATGAGGGTTCGGAGGACCGGACGGGGTGGTACTCGCGGGAACCGCTTGGCATCATCGCAGCGATCACGCCCTTCAATGACCCCCTCAACCTGGTGGCGCACAAGATCGGTCCGGCCATCGCTGGGGGAAACGCCGTCGTCCTCAAGCCCTCGGCCCTGACTCCCCTGTCGGCGCAGCTGCTCGCGGACGCCCTGGTGGACGCCGGGCTCCCCCAAGAGGTCCTGACCGTGATTCACGGTGACCGGGAGGTGGCCGAAACCATCATCCGGTCCAGGGATGTGAGAATGGTGTCCTTCACTGGCGGGTTCTCCACTGGAGAAAGCATTGCCCGCGCCGCCGGCCTGAAGAAGCTATCCATGGACCTCGGCGGAAACGCGCCAGTCATCATCCTGAGCGACGCCGACATCGACGACGCCGTGGAATCCTGTGTCTCCGGAGCGTTCTGGGCCGCTGGCCAGAACTGCGTAGGGGTACAGCGGATCCTCATAGCCACATCGTTGTATGCTGACTTCCGCCAGCGCTTCCTGGACGCGACGGCCCGCCTGGTTGCCGGAGATCCGTCGGATGAGCGGACGGACGTCGGCCCGATGATCAGTCGGGCCGCGCTGGACCAACTCCAAGCCAAGCTGGATGAGGCGATCCAGGAGGGCGCAACTCTTCTCGCTGGCAACGTGGCGGAGGGCAATGTGCTTCGGCCGACTGTCCTGGAGGCCGTCCCGGCGGACAGCAGGCTCTGGAAAGAAGAAGTGTTCGGGCCTGTAGTCATGCTGCACGCCTTCAACACCTTCGAAGACGCCATCGACGTCGCAAACGCCATCGACTTCAGCCTGCATGCCGGCATTTTCACGGATTCCCTGGGCAACGCGATGGAAGCGGCCAGGCGGCTCGATGCAGGCGGGGTGATGATCAATGATTCTTCGGACTACCGCTTTGACGGCATGCCGTTTGGAGGGTCCAAGTACGGAAGCATGGGCAGGGAAGGGGTCCATTTCGCCTATGAAGAGATGACCCAGCCGAAAGTTGTCTGCATCAGAAACGCGAAGCCATGAAAACCCGCAACGAAGCTGATTCGCTGGGAAAAATTCTTGTACCAGAGAGCGCATACTGGGGGGCGCATACCGCCCGCGCGCTGGGAAACTTCACCATTAGCGGCATCCCCATCTCCTCCCACCCTCACTTGGTTCGCGCTCTGGCAATGATCAAGAACGCCGCAGCGCAGGCCAACTGCGAACTCGGCGTGCTCTCGCCCCGGCAAGCAGCAGCAATCCGTGAATCCTGCCAGGAAATCCAGGACGGGCTGCACCACGAACAGTTCTGCGTCGACGTCATTCAAGGCGGCGCGGGAACGAGCACCAACATGAACGCCAACGAAGTGATCGCGAACCTTGCCCTGGAAAGACTGGGCCACCGCCGCGGCGAATACCAGCACTTGCACCCCATTGACCATGTCAATCGATGCCAATCGACCAATGACACCTATCCAACAGCAATTAAACTGGCCCTCATTTTCGCGGCTGCGGAGCTCAATCAGGAACTCGGCCACCTCGCTGAAACCGCCAGAAGCAAGGGTGCCGAGTTCGGCGCGGTCGTGAAGATGGGCAGGACCCAGCTTCAGGACGCTGTCCCGATGACCCTTGGCCAGGAGTTCAACGCCTTCGCCGCCACCTTGGAGGAAGATCGCTCAAGGCTCCTTGAGTCCACCGAGCTGATGCGTGAGTGCAGTCTGGGCGCCACCGCCATCGGCACCGGCATCACGGCCGAACCCGGCTATCAGCGATTGGCGCTGCGGGCACTCTCTGAGATCTCCGGCGTCGCACTCCTTCCTGCCGCCGATCTGGTCGAGGCGACGTCCGACGTCGGGGTTTTCATGCACATGTCGGGCATGCTGAAAAGGACGGCAATCAAATTGTCCAAAATCAGCAGCGACCTTCGCTTGCTGTCCAGCGGCCCGCAAAACGGCTTTGGTGAAATCACTTTGCCTCCCCGCCAAGCCGGGTCGTCCATCATGCCGGGGAAGGTCAATCCTGTTATTCCGGAGACGGTGAATCAGATCGCGTTCGCCGTTGCGGGAGCCGACACAACGGTCACCATGGCGGCAGACAACGGCCAGCTCCAGCTCAATGCCTTCGAGCCGGTTATCGCGCATGTCCTCCTTCAAGGCGTTTCGTGGCTCAAACAAGGAGCACACATTCTCCGGACGCACTGCCTGGACGGCATCGAAGCGAACGTGGAGCGTATCGCGGGCCAGACAGCAGCGTCCGCCGGCCTTGCAACAGCACTGGTACCGGCCATCGGCTACGTAGCGGCAGCTGAAGTAGCCAAGGAAGCCCTCCGGGACCGATCAACCATTCTCGACGTGGTCACGGAAAGAAAACTCCTGGACCGGGCCGTTGCTCGATCGATCCTTGAATCCGCTGCGTTTCCAGCCAAGGGCACCCACATGAAAGCGGTTTGACCACTAAGTGGTCACGCGGTCGGATCCACATCACGTCGGATGAGACTGGAAAGCGTCATGGCCGTCACCGTATCCGTGACACCTGGAAGGGCGGCAATTTGCTCCCAAATCTCCTGGACTCTCTCCAAGGACCGGGCTTCAAGCCTTACCAGAAGATCAAAGTCACCACTGACGACGTCGCACAAGACCACTTCCGGAATCGAGCGCAAAACGGTGACGACGTCTGAACCACGCACTCGGTCTTTCCTGTAAACCATGAGGAAAGCCGAGACAGGACTTTGCCCCGATGTGCCCGCAACCACGGTATATCCCTGGATATATCCTTGCCGTTCCATCCGGTCGACCCGCTGCCGCACGGCATTCCTTGAAAGCAGGACTTTGGTCGCCAGTTCGGCATGACTAATGCGTGCATTCTTGGTGAGCTCCGCGAGGATCCTCTGGTCTATCTGATCAAGACTCACTCGGCCGATGTCCACCCTTCAAAAAGTAAATTCTCGTGCACAACCCAAGCAGAACCAGATCCACGACCGAAAGCTCCAAAAAGATGATACTTCCGCATCACACACGCCCGCCGTTCGGCGGCATCACCTGCGTCCTGTTCGACATGGACGGAACGCTCATCGACTCAGCCTTAGGTGTTACTTCGAGTGCCGCCCAGGCCTTGGAATCCGTAGGAGCGACTCTCCCGTCACCGGATGAACTGCTCAGGTTCGTCGGCCCACCGATGGTGGACTCATTCAGAACAGTCTCCGGGCTGGATGAAGCGACTGCCCAGAGAGCCCTCCAACATTACCGCAAGGCATACGCGGATCACGGCGCGGAGCAATCCAGTCTGTACGAAGGGGTCATCGAGTTGCTGGAGCAACTGCAGCTGGCCGGAATCCCCATGGCTGTTGCTACCTCCAAAGTGGAAGATCAAGCACTGCGACTCGCGCGACGCTTTGGAATCGAGAGCAACTTCATCAACATTTGCGGGGCATCGGACGTCGAAAGAAGATCGACCAAGCCAGAAGTCATCGGTGAAGCGCTGCTCCGCCTTGCCTCCGAGGGCGTTGACATCTCCACTCCGGTAATGGTCGGCGATAGAAGCTACGATGTCGCGGGCGCAGCCGAACACGGAATTTCCACGTTATTCGCGCTCTGGGGATACGGGGGAAAAGAGGAAGCGTTGCACGCTGCCGCCGTTGTCACCTCACCCGCAGCCTTGCTACCGATGATCCTGGCAGCAGCGCCACCCCTAGTCCCCCGGCCCCGCGTCCGCTAGTCTGCTTTCACGGCCTGCCAGGCCCGCAGTTCAGGCATCAAGGACGATCATGAGGAGCAAGAATGGCTGACCACACATATAGCGTTTCCGAAATTGTCGGAACTTCGTCCGAGGGCGTCGACGCCGCCATCAGGAACGGAATCGCGGCTGCGAGCCAGACCCTCCGGAACCTCGACTGGTTCGAGGTCAAGGAAATCCGGGGCCACCTCAACGAGGGCGCCGTCGCCGACTGGCAGGTAACCATCAAGCTCGGCTTCCGCCTCGAACGCTAGAAACCTCGAGCGTTAGCCCGCTAACCCCAAAACGACAATGGCCGTCAGCCTTTCTGTGGAAAGGCTGACGGCCATCGGTTGCGAGGCTGGACTCACCCGCGGGTCCAGACTTGGACGGGGTCACCGCCACAGAGGAGTCGCCGGCCACGGCCGGCAAAATCGATCCATAGGAATTCGTGGTCGGAAGAAACTTCGTCCACAAGGCCGGCGTCGAAACCCCATTTGTCCTCGTGGATCCAGACGGTTTCGCCGCGGCTGAGCTCCGACCATTTCGACGGCGGCAGGCGCAGTGCCGCTCCAACGGGCCGTTGCGCCGACGTCGTGAAGTGGCTTGGGCCCCAAGCGCCCAAGGTTTCGGGGCTCATCGGGACTCGACGACCAGGTACTGGCGGTGCCACACCGTTGCCGCACCGTTGTGGGCCGGGAAGACGTGGCCTTCGAAGAACGTGTGCACCACGTGGGGTTCACCTTCGGGGCTCCACTGGCCGGATGCCGGGCAATGCGAGCCCGTGGATCCCGCGGACCCGGTGGTTGCCCGCTCCCTCAGCAGCGCGATGCGTTTCATCGTTGAATTCCATCCTTGATATGCGAAAAGGTCTGGATTCAGCGTAAACGCGATTCAAAAGCCGCCCAATGGGCACATAGACAAAATCACGCCGATTCACTATGCAGCAGCACAGTGACGTGGAGCACTTTTGGTTGAAACCCGTTTCAGCTCTCGTCCATAGCGTGGCGTTCGGACAGCTCCGCGCTCGTCGTCGTTCCCGCACCAAACGCCGTTCCAGCACCGTAACTGCCCAGCAACTTCAGGGCATCGTCCGACGGCGAACCCGCCTTCGCGGAGTAGACCCGCAGGACCTGGTCCGGGTCCTCCGGCAGGGCCAGGTTCTCGAAATTCAGTTCCAGGTCCCCCACCGTGGGGTGGTGCAGGCGGACCGTGCCGGCCGAGCGTGCCGCGACTCGATGCCCTGCCCACCATTGACGGAAATGTTCGCTGTTCACTGCCAGTTCGCCTACGAGCTGGTTGGCTTGGGGGTCGTCGGGGTGCCGCCCGGTATCCGCCCGCAGGGAACCGGCGGCTTCTGCGGCGACCGTCTTCCAGTCCCGGAACAGTTCGCGTGCGTGGGGGTCCAGGATCAACCAACGCGTGAGGTTCCGCTCAGCGGGCGGCATGGACGGGAAGTCGGCAAACAACAGGACTGCCATGCGATTGGCTCCGAGCACGTCGCTGCGCCGACCAAGCAAAAGCGCCGGAACGTCGCCCACGGCGTCCAGAAGTTGGCGCAAGGCCGGCCGCACCCGTGGTGCGGGAGTCGGCACCTTGGCAGTCGACGCGCAGTGCTCCAGCAGGTCCATCATGTGGGTGTGCTCGCTTGAATCCAGGCGAAGTGCCCTCGACACCGATTCAAGGACTGCCCGGGACGGATGGATGTGGCGCCCCTGTTCGAGCCGCGTGTAGTAGTCCGTGCTGACGTCGGCCAAGCGCGCAATCTCTTCCCTGCGCAGCCCGGGAACCCGGCGCGCGCCGGACGCTTCCGGCAACCCTGCATCCTCCGGCGACATCCGGGCACGCATGGCTTTGAGGAACTTTCCGAACTCGGCGCTTTGACCCATGTCCCTATTCTTCCTTCCGGAGGGCCCTGTTTCTACGGCCAAGGTAGGACTGCGAGTCCTAGGAAAAACAGGGGGCGTCAAAACTACTGCTTGTTGTGCCGAAACTGCATAGGCTCGAAAAAGCCAGCCAGGCAATCCACCCACCAGCGGCGAAAGGGCCGGACATGTCCAACGCTCAGAATTCCACCGTTCCCGGGCTCGTCCTGAATAACTCGGTCACCATCCCCCAGCTCGGCTTCGGCGTCTTCCAGGTCCCGCCTGCCGAGACCCAGAAGGCCGTCGAGGACGCCCTTGAAGCCGGGTACCGGCACATCGACACCGCCGCGGCGTACCGGAACGAAGCCGGCGTCGGCGCGGCAATCAAGGCTTCCGGCATCGCCCGGGAAGAACTCTTCATCACCACCAAACTCCGCAATGGCGAGCAAGGCCGTGCCGCGGCGGCATTCAACCACAGCCGCCGCGAACTCGGCCTCGACGTCATCGACCTCTACCTGATCCACTGGCCCGTGCCGTCCCAGGGCCTGTTCGTGGACGCGTGGAAGGCCCTGGAAAAGATCCATGCCGACGGCGGCGCCCAGGCAATCGGGGTGTCCAACTTCCTGCCCGAACACCTCGATACTCTCCTGGCATCGGCCGACGTCGTTCCCGCCGTCAACCAGATCGAACTGCACCCGACCTTCCAACAGCGGGAACTGGCCGCGAAGAGCCGCTCCTACGGAATCGCCGTCGAGGCCTACAGCCCGCTGGGGCAGGGAGCAGACCTTGGGTCGGCAACAGTCACCGAGCTTGCCGAAGCGCACGATGCCACCCCGGCCCAGATCGTGCTGGCCTGGCACCTCGGAACTGGCAACATCGTCATCCCCAAGTCCGTCCACCCGGAACGGATACGCCAGAACATCGCGGCGGCGGCGCTGCAGCTTTCCCCCGAGGAATTGGCGGCCATCAGCGCGCTCGACGGCGGTGCCCGCCTCGGCGCCGACCCCGCCGTCGCGTCCTTCAGCCAGATGTAAACCCACCACAGCGTAAGGAAACCTAAACCATGCAGTACACCCACTTGGGCCGCTCAGGCCTCAGCGTCTCCCGCCTGTGCCTCGGAACCATGAACTTCGGCCCTCAGACCGAGGAATCGGCAGCGCACTCCATCATGGATTCCGCGCTGGACTCCGGCATCAACTTTTTCGACACCGCCAACGTCTACGGCGGCACGCAGCACCGGGGATGGACCGAGGAAATCCTGGGCCGCTGGTTCGCCAAGGGCGGCGAGCGCCGCGAGCGCGTCGTCCTGGCCACCAAGCTCTACGGAACCATGACGGACCGCCCCAACGAGTCCAAGCTCTCCGCCCTCAACATCCGGCGCGCCTTGGACGCAAGCCTCAAGCGCCTTCAGACGGACTACATCGACGTCTACCAGTTCCATCACGTGGACCGGAACACGCCGTGGGACGAGATCTGGCAGGCCATCGAGGTTGCTGTGCAGCAGGGCAAGATCCTGTACTCCGGAAGCAGCAACTTCGCTGGCTGGCATATCGCCCAGGCCCAGGAGGCTGCCGCACGGCGCAGCTACAACGGACTCGTGAGCGAGCAGTCGATCTACAACCTGCTCACGCGGAACGTCGAACTGGAAGTCATCCCGGCCGCCCGGCAATACGGCCTCGGGTTGATCCCGTGGTCGCCTCTACACGGCGGCCTTCTGGGCGGCGTGCTGAAGAAGGAGCGCGACGGCGTCCGTCGCCTTGAGGGCCGCGCGGCCGAAACGCTGAAGAAGCACGAAGACCAGATCCGCCAGTACGAGGACTTCGCCGACGATCTCGGCCAGGAACCCGGCGACGTCGGCTTGGCCTGGTTGCTGCACCAACCGGCCGTGACCGCACCGATCGTGGGTCCACGCACGCAAGAGCAACTGGATGCCGCCATCAGGGCTTTGGATGTCACCCTCGACGCCGATGCCCTCAAGCGGCTCGACGACATCTTCCCGGGCCACCGGACGGCGCCCGAGGACTACGCGTGGTGACGTCGGCACCGTTGCGCCTGCTGTTCATCGGCGGGACCGGGACCATCAGCGCGGCGGCGGCGGAGCGCGCCGTCGCGCTGGGCCACCGGCTCACCATTCTCAATCGCGGACTGAGCTCGGAACGGCCGGCTCCCCCGGGCACGGAACTGCTCCAGGCAGATATCCGCAACCCCGCCGAGGTGGCGGGGTTGCTGAGCGGCCGCGAGTTCGACGCCGTCGCGGACTTCATCTCCTTCACGCCGGAGCATGTGGCCACCGCCGTGGAGTTGTTCCGCGGCCGGACCGGCCAGTACGTGTTCATCAGTTCAGCGTCGGCCTACCAGAAGCCGCCCGCGCACTTGCCGATCCTCGAGTCGACCCCGCTCAGGAACCCGTTCTGGAAGTACTCGCAGGACAAGATCGCGTGCGAAGACCTGCTAGTCCGGGCCTACCGCGACGAGGGATTCCCCGTCACCATCGTTCGGCCCTCGCACACTTATGACCGCACGCGGATCGCCCTCCTGGGCGGCTGGACGGACATCCATCGGATGCGGGAAGGCCTGCCTGTGGTAGTCCACGGCGACGGTACCTCGCTGTGGACCCTCACCCATGCAGATGACTTTGCTGTCGCTTTCGTTGGTCTCCTTGGCCGGCCGCAGGCTGTGGGTGAAAGCTATACCATTACCTCGGACGAGGCACTCCCGTGGGACCAGGTCTACCGGCTCTTCGCCACCGCGGCAGCGGCGCCGGAACCCGAACTGGTGCACATCGCCTCGGACACCATTGCCGCGCACTCCCCGGAGCTAGGCCCCGGGCTTCTCGGGGACAGGTCGCATTCCGTGGTCTTCGACAACACCAAGATCAAGACCCTGGTGCCCTGGTATCGGGCAGAAATTCCCTTCGCCGCGGGCGCACGGGAGATCGTCCGGTGGCATGATGAACATCCAGGCATCAAGCACGTGGACCAGGACTTCATGAAACTCAGCGATCAACTGGTCCAATGGGCGCGGAGGCCGATCTAGCAACCGAAAGGACAGGACCATGGCACTTGCTCCGACCGTCAGGCTCAATGACGGTAATGCCATTCCGCAGATCGGCCTCGGAACCTGGCCGCTCGACGACGCCCAGGTCGCCGCGGCGGTGGTGTCCGCCGTCGGGCTTGGCTACCGGCACGTCGACACGGCGTACCGCTACGGTAACGAGGCCGGCGTCGGGCAGGGCGTGCGGGATTGCGGCCTCCCGCGCGAGGAACTGTTCATCACCACCAAACTGGACGGCACGCATCAAGGCCGCGATCGTGCCGTCGAGGGGCTCGAGGGATCCCTCAAGCGGCTCGGACTGGACTACGTGGACCTCTTGTTGATCCATTGGCCGCTCCCCCAACGGAATGAATTCGTGTCCACTTGGGAGACTTTCGAGCGGCTCCAGGCTGAGGGGAAGGTGCGATCGATCGGCGTGTCCAACTTCAAGCCCTCGCATCTCGAGCGGCTCCTCGAGGAAACATCGGTGGTGCCGGCCGTCAACCAGATCCAGATCTCGCCGTCCATTACCCGGATCAACGAGCGGGCATTCAATGGCAGCCATGGCATCGCCACGGAATCGTATAGTCCGTTGGGGGCCGGCCGCGATCTCCTGAACGCGCCGGTGTTGGCCGCGATCGGGAAGAAACACGGAAAGACTCCGGGTCAGGTGGTGCTGCGCTGGCACGTCCAGGAAGGGCTCGTTGCCATCCCGAAGTCCGCCAATCCGCTGCGCATGAAGGAAAACCTGGACGTTTTCGACTTCACTTTGGATCACGACGATCTGTCCGCGATCGCTACTTTGGACGCGGGTGCCGATGCCGGAGTCGACTCGGACGTACAGGGACACTGAGGACGGCATGGCAGAGGACATCGAGGGAACGCTCATCTGGACAGGTGCGTACACCGTGGACAGCGACGGGATCGGAACGGGCATTGGGGCGGTTTCGGCCCGGGGAGGTGGCCACCTGAGTTGGCTCGGCACTGCCGTCGAAGCACCGTCGCCGTCGTTCCTTGCCGTTCACCCCGCGCTGCCCGTGGTCTATGCGGTAGCCGAGGCCGCCCAGACGGTCCGGGCATACCGGCAGGCGGGGCCCTTCGTCCTTGAACCCTTGGGCGAGGCCTGGCCGGCTGGGTCTGCGGCCTGCCACGTCGCCGTCGACCCTTCCGCCCGTTTCATCGTGGTCAACTGTTGGGGCGACGGCAACGTGCTGCTGTACGGGCTCGACGACGACGGCGGCATCACCTCGCGCTTTGCCGCGCCGCCGGCGAAGGACCCGTACGCCGGCGTCGACGGAGGCATCGACATCGCCACAGGCGGCCCCAGGGTGAGCCGCGCCCACGCAAGCCTCATGCTCGAGGACGGCCGGATCATGACCACCGACCTCGGGTTCGACCTTGTGCGGGTGTGGAACTACTTCCCGGACAGCGGCCTGCTCCCGGACCACCAGGTGGCCCTCCCCATGGGCAGCGGTCCGCGGCACTTGGTCCAGCACCCCTCTGCCGACGCCGTGTTCGTCCTGACCGAATATTCCATCGAGGTCGCAGTGCTCTTGCCCGGCGGGGACGGCCGCTTTGCGCTCCACCATCGCGGTCCTGCGACGGCGGGTGGATCCGCGGACGGCGACGCAGCAGCGGAAATCGCGCTGTCCCCGGACAATCGCTTCGTCTACGCGGGCATCCGCGGCTCGAACCGGATCTCGGTACTCGCCGTCGAAGGCAGCGGAACCCGGCTCCGGCCCGTGGCGGACGTGCCCAGTGGTGGTGACTGGCCCCGACACCACCTGGTCCGCGACGGCTGGCTCCACGTGGCACACGAGCGATCCAACCAAGTCACAACCTTGGCCTTGGACCGTGCCACGGGCATCCCGGGCGAAGTCCTCGAGCAGCTGAGCGTAGGTTCACCCACCGCTTTGGTCATCGCGACCTGAGTTCACCCATCCATGCGTGAGATCTCGGCGTTTTCGCGACCCGAAAGAGGCGAGATCTCACGCCTCGATGCGGTGCCTAACCCCGCACAGCCTCGTCCACGGCAGCCAGCAGGGAGTTGAACCGCGGGTTGGCATCAAGGTCATCAATCAGTACCGCGCGGCCGTGGTCGTCGGCCAGCGGCACTTGCCAGTTGGGGTAGACCTCCGACGTCGTTCCCGGCTGGTTCTGCACGCGCCTTTCGCCCACGGCATCCACCAACGCAACGCCCAACAGGACTGAGGGCGCGAGGGCCAGCAAGCGGTGGAGCGCCTCAATGACTTGCTCTTCGCCCAGCGCTTTTCCGTCGGCCGGCAAGAGGCCCTTTTCCTGCAGCAACCCCATCATCTTGTCCAGGCCGGCCTCGTGCTCGGCCCGTTCCTCGGCCACGCTTCGTTCGAGCAAACCCAGTTTGCTCCGGAGTTCCACGTGATCGCCGGCGAGGTACCCGGCAGTCGGCGGGAGGTCGTGGGTGTTGACGCTTGCGAGGGCCCTCGTTCGGTACCGTTCGGGCGGGAGAGGCGAGTCGCCGTCGTACTCGAACCAGAGGATCGACGTGCCCAGGATGCCGCGGGCCGCAAGGTAGTCCCTCACCCACGGCTCGAAAACGCCCAAGTCTTCGCCGATGACCACCGCGCCCGCGCGGTGCGCTTCCAGAGCGAGGATGCCGATGAGGGCCTCGTGGTCATAGCGGACGTAGGCGCCGTCGCGGGCGGAGTTGCCAGCGGGCACCCACCACAAACGGAACAGCCCCAGGATGTGGTCCACACGGATTCCGCCGGCATGGCGGAGGACGGTGGAGAGCATCGCGCGCAGCGGCGCGTAGCCCGCCTCGGCCAAGCGGACCGGGTGCCATGGCGGCTGGTTCCAGTTCTGGCCCAACTGGTTGTACATGTCCGGCGGTGCGCCCACACTGACGCCCGGCGCGAAGCTGCTGCGCAGGGTCCAGGCGTCGGCGCTGCTCAGGTCCGCCCCGACAGCGAGATCGTGCACGACTCCCAGCCTCATGCCGGATCGCTTCGCCGCGGCCTGGGCCGACTCGAGCTGCTCATCGCAGATCCACTGCAGCCAGCGGTGGAAACCAATCCGATCGGCCAAGGCCTGCCGCATCGCCTCAACCTCGGGCGAGCCAAGGGTGGCCTCGGGTTCCTGCCAGAAGGGGTCGTCCGGCGAGCGGTCCTCGCGGATGGCGCACCAAAGGGCGAAATCGTCCAGGCCCGCACCGGACTCCCGGCAGAACTCCTCGAAGGCGCGCTGCCGGGCAGGAGAAAGCTTGACGGTGTGAAGGAGTTCCAGTGCAGCGAGCTTCGCGGCGAAGATCTGGTCCCGGTCCAGCCGTTCCGCGTCCTTGTTGAGCGCGTGGACGTCATCCAACAACCGGTCCACCGTGGCGCGCTTGCGGGGCTTTACATATGCCAATTCGGGAATTGCTTCAATGCGAATATAAATGGGGTTGAAGAACCGCCTGGTGGACGGAGAATACGGCGACGCTTGAACCGGAGGCACAGGGTCCGCGGCGTGCAGCGGATTCACCAGGATGTAGTCGGCCCCGCGCGCCCCGGCCAAGGACGCCAGATCAGCCAAGTCCGCGAAGTCCCCGATACCCCATGAGCGCTTCGAGCGCACCGAGTACAGCTGCGTGGCGAGTCCCCAGCCCCGCCGCTCTTCCAGCTGTGCTGCCGTCTGCAACGTGGCCGGAACCACGGCCAGCGCCGCGGTGGCCGTCACGCCGTCGGACTCGGCCGTGAGCGAGTGCCAGCCGAGCGGCAACCCGGCGGGCACCTCAAACGTGGCACGGCCTGTGGGCACTCCATCCACGTCGCGCGAGGGCGCCCAATCCTCCTGCTGGGTGGCTTCGCGTTCCGTTCCGTCCTCGAGCGAGATCGACAGCCGGGCCGGCGAACCGTCGCGGACGTGGACGTGCACAGCCGCGGTCGTTCCCTCTTGGACGACGACGGCGGGCGGCAGCATCCGCCGCCACGGCGCCACTTCTGCGTCCACGAGGGCCGCCTCGATCTGCTCGTTGGAATGGGCCGTAACCCCGAGGGCGCCCAGCACTTGAATCAACGTGGTGGGCGAAACGTCGTGTTGCAGCCCATCCCAGCCATGGAACGACGTCCCGACGCCGTGAGCATCCGCGAGCCGGTGAAGCAGGTCCTCGTCAGTGGCGGGGTTCATAGCGATGGGCTTCGCCGTGGTGTCGGTGTCCTGCTGGATGGGGGTGTTGGTCATGTCCGCCTCGTCTGCGATGTGATTCGTCCGAACGTTCATACCGCCCCGCGTGCAACTCGAGCGAGGCAACTGGTTCCGATTATTGCAGGGCAGTGCGGGCCGTCCCAGTAATTCCGGCAGCATGACGCCCCACCCCGGGACGCCCGCTCACATATACGCCCCCAAACCCAGACCCCCGCTCACCTCATGTGAGCGAGCGTCGGTCGTGGAACCGACATAGGTGAGCGAGCGTCTGAAATCTCAAACGCTCGCTCACCTATCGGCACCCGAATCCAAACCCTCGCTCACCTACGTCTGGGCGCGGTGTGGTACATGATTGAGCCATGGACGCCATCGACGCGCTCAACGAAACCGCCTTCTGGCTGGAACGGGAACTGGCGGACAGCTTCAAGGTCCAGGCCTTCCGCCGGGCCGCGGGCGTCATCGCCGGCCTGAGCCAAGAGGAACTGGCTGCCCGGGTCAAAGATGGCCGCCTCAAGCGGACCAAGGGAATCGGCAGCCGGACCTTCGAGGTGATCAGCCAAGCCCTGAGCGGCGCTGTTCCTGACTACCTCGAGAATCTCCGCCGTCGTGGCGCCGAGCCCTTGGTCAACGGTGGGCACGAGCTAAACGCCGAGCTCCGGGGTGATCTGCACAGCCATAGCAACTGGTCCGACGGCGGCTCGCCGATAGAGGTCATGGTGACCGCTGCGAATATTCTCGGACGGGAATATCTCGCTTTGACCGATCATTCCCCCAATCTCACCATCGCCAACGGACTCAGCCCCGAGCGTTTGATGGAGCAGCTCACGGTCGTGGATGGGATCAACAACGGGCAATCGTCCAGCTTTCGGCTATTAACCGGAATCGAAGTGGACATTCTTGAAGACGGCGAGTTGGATCAGTCCGCGGAACTGCTGAGCCAACTCGACGTTGTGGTGGCCAGTGTCCACTCGAAGCTCCGATCAGACAAACGGTCGATGACTCGACGCATGCTCGCCGCTATCGAAAACCCCCATACGAACGTCCTTGGTCACTGCACCGGCCGCTTGGTCAAAGGATCACGAGGAACACGGCCCCCATCGGAGTTCGACGCAGAAGAAATATTCGCGTCGTGCGCGGAACACTCAGTCGCGGTCGAGATCAACTCGCGGCCTGAACGCCAGGACCCGCCGGACGAATTGATTCGTATTGCCCTCGATGCCGGCTGCCTTTTCAGCATTGACAGTGACGCGCATGCCCCGGGCCAGCTCGATTTCCTGCAATATGGTGCCGAGCGCGCGGGAGCCAACGGCGTACCCGCCGATCGGATCATCACAACATGGCCGGTCGATCGGCTTCTCGAGTGGCTCCAGCCCAAGCCGTAGCCCGCCGTCGCCGCCAACTATTTAATGCCCGACGGCGACTTCCGCACCCAGTGCCGACCCCCGCCGTCGACCCCCGGCGATACAACTGCAGGAGGGTTGACAAAAATTGCCCCAAAAGAGAGCGAGCGTCGTCGATTTTCCCGGCATAAGAGAGCGGGCGTCGTCAGAATTCGGGTTATAAGTGAGCGGGCGTCGTCAGGGCTTCCCACGGAGCGCTGCGCGGACCCGGAACCGCACGGCTGCGACCACCCAAACGACGACGAATAGCCCAATCAGCACCAGCCCGGCGTCGCCGAGGTCTATTTCGCCCAACCACGTGGTGACCGGATCGCGCAGCCCGAAGGCCGCGTTGAGGAAACCACCCAGCGTGATGACCGAGATGAAGAGCGCCGAGAAGGCCGAGATGCCAGTGATGATCGCATTGAATCCAAGTTTGCGCCGGGGATCGTTGATAGCCGACTTGTACATACGCATCATGGCCACCCCGTTGACGGAATCGCAGAGGGTCATTGCCGCGGTGAAAGCCAGCGGTAGTGCCAGGAGGGCGAGCACGGACACTCCCGCAAGCGAGGCCGCCGTCGTAAGCACCAGCAGCCCGATGGTGGTGGCGGTGTCGAATCCGAGGCCGAACAAGAACCCGATCACGTAGATGCTCCGCGGACGCTGGACCTTGGACAGCGGCTTGGCCAGGAGGCGCGCGATGAACCCTTTGGTTTCGAGGTCGTCGACGGCGATCGCGCCACCGGCCTGGGCGGCGCGGTACAACTGCATCGTGCGAAGGAACGCAGACCCGTTGAAGATACCCATGGCCAGGAGGAAGATCCCGGAGACGCCGCTGCCGATCAGCCCCAGCACGAGGTGTCCGGTGGTGCCGTCCTCCATGAGCTGGCCCACGAGGCTGGCGCCGCCGACCACCATTACACCGGCCAGGATCACCACGGAGCTGTGGCCCAGGCTGAAGGCAAAGCCGACGCTTACTGGGTCCTTGCGTTGCGCCACGAATTTTCGCGTGGAATTGTCGATCGCGGCGATGTGGTCCCAGTCGTAACTGTGCTTGATGCCGGCCACATAGGCCGTCAGCACGAGGCCCAGCGCCAGCGGCTGCCCGCCACCGGCGCCACCCACCAACAGGAGCACAACGGCGCCAAGGTGCAGGAGGACGACGGAGCCGAACATGAACGCGAGGCGCGATTTCATCGGGAGGTGCTCACGCCGGCGGTACATCGAGGCAAGTTCCGCGAGTGACGTCATCAGTACTTCCTGAGGTTCATCGGGGCCCTGCCGTACCAGCGTTCGCGCAAGAGGCCGGTACAGGCGCCCAGCAATCGATTCAGTTCCTCGGTGCTGTTCGAAAGGGACCGCAGGACCAGGCCCGTTGTGCCCGCGATGCTCCGACTCAGGGACAAGCCGGAGTACGCGTCATACCCTGCCGTCAGCCGGTGCAGTTGATCGGCGAGCGCCTGATCAACCCGCGGATCCACCACAACGAGCGAACCCAGGTGGCTGTACCCCTCCATGAAGCCCAACCCGGTCACATCGCCCAGGGGCGGCCGGATCAGGAGGTTGTCGAGCGCGAGCAGCGCCGCGCCGTCGTCACCCTCCACCCGGATCTCGTTCCGGAGGCGCAGTTCCCGGTACTTGAAAGAAGCACCGTCCGGCGACCAGCCCGGAGTGATGACTTCCGCCATGACCAGGCTCGACGTCGGGCGCACAGTGATGCGCGTATTCTGCCGATAACTGGCCTCCCGGTAGGCGATGAGCTGGTCCGGAGCCAACTCCAGCTCCGCCCCCTCCCCCAGCCGGATTGTCATCCGCTGCTCGGCAAACGATTCCGGCGTCCGATAGATCTTCGTGGCCGACTGCGTCGTCAAGAGCAGAGAAGCCCCATCCTCGACCTCGACATCCACAACATAGAGATCCGCCCCCAAATACGCCCCGCCCGGATTGACCACGACATAACAAACCTGTCCCGACCCATCCAAGTAATGCGGCCTCAACACCCGCAAGGCACCCCGATGAAACTGCTGCACGGCCACGGACCGACCAGCACGCAAGGCGACCCGCAGGCTGAGCTCGCCCCGCGGCGAGTTGCTCGAAGAGGCGGCGAAGCCGGATTTGGGGGCCGCGGCGTGGCGGGCACCGCGAAGCGGGCACGGCCCCAAATCCGGCCGAGCCGCCGGAGGTGACCCATCCGCCGGTGAGAGCTCAGCCGCCGTAGCCGTCGTGCTCATGGGGCCAGGTCGAGCATCAGGACATCGTGCCGCATCCATGCGATGACCTTGTCGAGCCCTTCGTCGGTCTTCAGGTTGGTGAAGCAGAACGGCTTGTCGCCGCGGAATTCCTTGGAGTCCCGCTCCATCACTGACAGGTCTGCGCCGACGAACGGGGCGAGGTCGGTCTTGTTGATGATGAAGAGGTCCGACTTGATCATGCCTTGGCCGGCTTTGCGGGGTATTTTTTCGCCCTGTGCGACGTCGATGATGTAGATCGAGAAGTCCACGAGTTCGGGGCTGAACGTTGCGGAGAGGTTGTCGCCGCCGGATTCGACGAAGATGACCTGCAGGTCCGGGTGGCGTTTCTTGAGTTCCTCGATGGCGGCCGTGTTCATGGAGGTGTCTTCGCGGATGGCGGTGTGCGGGCAGCCGCCGGTTTCGACGCCAATGATGCGGTCCTCGGGCAGGATGCCGTTGGCCGCGAGGATTTTGGCGTCTTCGATCGTGTAGATGTCGTTGGTGATGGCGGCCATGGAGATTTCCCGGCTCATGTGGCGGGTCAGGCGCTCTACGAGCTGCGTTTTGCCGGCACCTACCGGGCCGCCGATGCCGATCTTGATGGGTTCAGACATGTGTCCTCCTTTGGTTCTAGCTCATGAACATGCGTGCACGTTGCCATTCGTGCCGCATTTGCGAAATTTCCAGGCCGGGGCTGACGGCTCCGAAGTCGTCCCAGCCGAGGTGCCGGGCATGTTCGACGGCGGCAGCGACGTCGTCGTGCGCTTTGCGCAGCAGCCGCTGCCCGGAGTTCTGGCCGAGCGGGATGGCGCGCACGGCGTTCTGGGTCAGGGAGGTGACCGCCGCGAAAAGGTAACCGGCCAGCGCTTCTTCGAACGGCACTCCTAGCGAGCGCGCGACGACGGCGAACGCCAGCGGCTGATGGCCGGCGGCCCGGCCCGTGGTCACCAGAGTCCGGTACGCCTCCAGCTCGGCCGACGGAAAGACTTCGGTCCCGATCTCGATCAGCCGCCCGCCCATTTTGGTACTGGCCTCCCGCAGCTGCCGAGGCAAGAGCTGGGCGCTCAAATGAGCATCCAACTCCCCCGCACTGACCCCTTCATAAAGGAACCGAATGCCCAAACCATCGGAATAAGTCAACTGCTGCCCCACAAACGCAGATAGCCAGGTGCCGAACGAGGCTTCGTCGTGAACCAACCCGCGGTCAATGTACGTCTCGAATCCAAGAGAATGCGCAAACGCCCCAGTAGGCAACGCGGAGTCAGTGAGCTGCTGCAACGCAAGCTGATAAGAAGTCATGCCACCCCCTCAAGGCGGGACGACAAAGCAGCTGGCCGAACGCGTCGGCGAACGGAATCAGTGTGTGTGTTCAGCATGGCGGAAAGGCACCGGCATGACGCGTTCCTGGCGGTCGTAAGGCACACCGACGTGCTTGAGGTAGTCCTCGACCGTGTGGTCGTACTGGCACACCATGACTTCGGCCCCGTACTCGGAAGACCCGTCGAAGAACTGGGCCTGGAGGTGCCGGTTGCCGAGGGAGTGCGCCACTACGCCCATTTCGTAGATGCTGCGGGCGGCGATGACCAGGACGTCGCTCGGCAGCACGGACACCACGATCAGGTTCGCGTCCTCGACAACGAGGATGTCGCCGTCGCGCAGGTCGCCGGATCCGGCCGGGAGGCGGATGCCGAGCTCTTTCCCGTGGTCCGTGGTGACGCGCTGGATTCGTTTGACCAGTCGGGCGCTGGGTAGGACGACCTTCTCCTTGTGGTGGCTGGCGTACTGTTCGGGGTCGGGCAGTTCGTGCAGGTTGCCGAGGATCTTTTCGATGATCATGTGTTTCTCCTCGGGCGATTTAGAAAAGGAAGTAGCGCTGGGCCATGGGCAGCACGTCGGAAGGCTCACAGGTGACGTCTTCGCCGTCGACCGTCACTTTGTAGGTTTCGGGGTCGACGGCGATATCGGGCGTCTCGCCGTTGAACTTCAGGTCCGCTTTGCGCAAGTTCCGGATGCCGGACACGGGCCGGATGACGCGTTCAAGGCCAAGCACTTCCGGTACACCGGCATCGATGGCGGCCTTCGACAGGAAAGTGATGGAGGACTGCTGCAACGCCTTGCCGTGGGTGGCGAACATCGGGCGCATGGTGCGCGGCTGCGGGGTGGGGATGGAGCCGTTGGAATCGCCCATGAGGGCGTAGGCAATCTGGCCGCCCTTGAGGACCAGTTCCGGCTTCACTCCGAAGAAGGCTGGATTCCAGAGGACGAGGTCGGCGAACTTGCCCACTTCCACGGAGCCGATGGAGTCCGCCATGCCCTGCGCGATGGCGGGGTTGATGGTGTATTTGGAGATGTAGCGCTTGATCCTGAAGTTGTCGCTTTCCCCGCCAAGGCCGTTTGCAGCGCCGTGGCTTGCACCTGACGGATCCTTGAGCACACCCCGCTGCCGCTTCATGGCGTCGGCCACTTGCCACGTGCGGATGACGACTTCGCCCACGCGGCCCATGGCCTGGGAATCCGAGGACGTCATGGAGAAGATACCCAAGTCCTGGAGCACGTCTTCGGCGGCGATGGTTTCGGCCCGGATGCGGGAATCGGCGAACGCCACGTCTTCCGGGATGTCCGGGTTGAGGTGGTGGCACACCATGAGCATGTCCAAGTGCTCTTCGATGGTGTTGCGCGTGTAGGGGAGCGTGGGATTGGTGGACGCCGGGAGCACATTGGTCAGTCCGGCGATCTTGATGATGTCCGGGGCGTGCCCGCCGCCCGCGCCTTCCGTGTGGAAAGTGTGGATTACGCGGCCGTCGATGGCCTTGATGGTGTCCTCCACGAATCCGCACTCGTTAAGGGTGTCGGTGTGGATGGCTACCTGGACGTCGTATTCGTCGGCTACGCGCAGGGACATGTCGATCGACGACGTCGTGGCGCCCCAGTCCTCATGGACTTTGAGGCCCACTGCTCCTGCGCGGATCTGTTCGGCGAGCGGCTCGATGGCGGACGCGTGGCCCTTGCCGAAGAGGCCGATATTGATCGGCAGCCCTTCCGCGGCTTGCAGCATCCGTGAAATGTGCCATTTGCCAGGCGTGATGGTGGTCGCCTTGGTGCCTTCTGCGGGCCCCGTGCCGCCGCCCACCATGGTGGTGATGCCGCTGCACAGGGCCGTGGGGACCTGGTCCGGGGAAATGTAGTGGATGTGGGTGTCGACGCCGCCTGCGGTGAGGATCTTGCCCTCTCCGGCGATCATCTCGGTGCTGGCCCCGATCACGATGTCCACGCCGTCGGCGATTTGGGGGTTGCCTGCCTTGCCGATCTTGAAGATGTGGCCGTCTTTGAGCGCCACGTCGGCCTTGTAGATTCCCGTGTAGTCGAGGACCACCACGTTCGAAATGACGGTGTCCGGGACGTCCTCATCCCGGGTCACTTGGCCGTTCTGCCCCATGCCGTCGCGGACCACCTTGCCTCCGCCGAACATGACCTCTTCGCCGTAGACCGTGTAGTCCTTCTCGATCTCAAGGAAAAGCTCGGTGTCCGCCAAGCGGATGGAATCGCCCGTCGTCGGGCCGTAGAGGTCTGCGTACTGCTTGCGCGAAATTTCGAAGCTCATTGGGCTGTCCCTTCCTTGCTGGCCCCGGGCCCTTCGGTGGCGGCAGACCCCCCGGTGGAAGCGGCAGCGCCGCCGTCGTTCTTTCCGGCGTCCGCGTCAAGGGGACCATTGACGGCGTTCCGCAGTCCGTAGACTTCGCGGCTGCCCGCAAGGGCCACGAGCCTGACGGTCTTGGAATCGCCTGGTTCGAAGCGCGCGGCCGTTCCCGCGGGGATGTCCAGCCGGCGGCCATAGGCGGCTTCGCGGTCGAAATCGAGCGCGGGGTTCGATTCGGCAAAGTGGTAATGCGAACCCACCTGGACGGGGCGGTCGCCACGGTTGACTACTTCGACGGCGATTGCCTCGCGTCCGCTGTTGCAAGCGATGGGCTCCGATTGGAGACGGTATTCACCGGGAATCATGTTGGCCTCCTAGCGGATCGGATCGTGGACGGTGACGAGCTTGGTGCCATCAGGGAAAGTCGCCTCGATCTGGACATCATGGATCATCTCGGGCACTCCCTCCATGACATCCTCACGGCGAAGCAGGGTGGTTCCGTAACTCATCAGTTCGGCAACGGTCTTGCCGTCCCGGGCGCCCTCGATCAGTTCGTAGCTGATGATCGCCACGGCTTCGGGGAAGTTGAGCTTTAGGCCGCGGGATTGCCGACGGCGGGCGAGGTCTGCCGCGACCACGATCATGAGCTTTTCCTGCTCACGGGGCAAAAGATGCATCGGTTCTCCTTAAAAGTTCTGTGCTGCGGAAGCGGACATCAGATCACTCGAGGCTCAGATAAAGCCGAGGACGTCGGGGCAGCTACTACGGTTATAACGCCAAACGTCAGACATATCCAGTTCGACCTTTCACCACCCCTCCCGAACGAATTGTGACCAGCCTAAAGCCCTGAGGTTTCGGCGGGATTTCCACGCTCCTGCGGCATCACGCCTTCTTGGCGCGGTGCCTCCTGAGCTGCCACACAAGCAGGATCGCCACTACGATTACTGCCACCACAGCCGCGGCGCCCCGGCCCACCACGCGCGCCACTTCTTCGTACGAATTTCCGGCCACATAGCCGAGCGTCACGAACAAGGACCCCCAGATAATGCCGCCGCTGAAGTTCCAGAACGCGAAGCGCCGGTAGGGCATGCGGCTGAGTCCTGCGAGCGCGGGCATGACGGCACGAAAGAAGGCGGTAAACCTGCCCAGGAGCACCGCTACGCCGCCTTTGTCTTTGAGGAAGTCTTCGGCCCTCTGCAATTGGGCGCGCCTCTTGTCCAGAATTTTCAGCGCCATCACCCGCGGGCCGAGGTGCTTGCCAATCTCGTAGCCCACGGTGTCTCCCGTGATCGCGGCAGTCACCACAATGAGGATCATGGCCCACAATTCGAAGAGCCCCCGGCTTGCAATCACGCCGCCGACCACCGCTGCCGTTTCACCGGGGATCACAAAACCCACAAAGATTGCATCCTCAGCGAACACGAGGGCAAAAACGATGCAGGCGATCACGAGCGGGCTGGTATTCAGGAGTCCGTCCAAAAGCGCTTGCATGAAGAACAGTCTGGCAGTTGAAGGCCCACTTGGGCAGGAAGCGTTGGATCCGGCTGCCATTGCTCGTTTCGTGTTGGCCCGTCAAGAATGGTGAGTGTGAACGACAGTTTCGCTGATGTGGCCTCCCGGATGTGGCACGCAATCGGTGCCGATGATGCTGATTGGCCGGCCACTCAGCTAACGACTACCGGACCGAGGTCGGTTCTCCCGGCGGCGTTCGACGTGACAGGACTCGCGACGGGAGCGGTCGCCGTCGCGACAGTGGCCGCTGATCAGTTCCTCGCAGCCCGCCGCCAGCCAGGGTCGCGAGCGGTGACGATAGACAGTCGGGATTCGTGCGCGGCGTTCGCCTCCGAGAGGCTGTTCGCCCCGATCGGCTGGACCCGCCCACCTTTGTGGGACCCCATCGCCGGCAACTACCGCGCGGCCGACGCCTGGATCCGGCTGCACACCAACTACGCGAGCCACCGTGCCGCCGTCGAGCGCGTTCTGGGCGCCCATGACCGCGACACGGTTCAGGCCGCGGTGGCAGGGTTGCGCGCCGAAGAGTTGGAGACGGCGATCGTCGACGCGGGCGGATGTGCCGCCGTCATGCACCACCGCGGGCAATGGCTCGCTTCCGCTCCAGGGATGGCGACGGCGGACGCGCCGCCCATGTCCGTCGTCGAGCGCCCCTCGCCGGGCACCGGGATGCCGAACGCCGTCGGGCGTCTGCCCTTCGACGGGGTGCGCGTGCTGGACCTGACGCGGGTGATCGCTGGACCGGTGTGCACCAAGTTCCTCGCTGGTTACGGTGCCGACGTGCTGCGGATCGACCCGCCAGGCTTTGACGAGGTGCCCTCGTTGCTCCCTGAGACGACGCTCGGCAAACGTACGGCCGCTTTGGATCTCACTGCCCCAAGCGACCGCTCGACGTTTGAGAAACTGCTCGCGGGTGCCGATGTGCTCGTATCGGGGCTGCGGGCCGACGCCCTGAAACGCTTGGGTTACGACGACGAGGCGCTGGCCGCCGTGAACCCCGGCCTGATCATCGCCAGCCTGGACGCGTACGGCTGGGAGGGACCTTGGCGCAACCGCCGCGGCTTCGACAGCCTGGTCCAGATGAGCTGCGGGATCGCTAACGACGGAGCGACGGCCACAGGCGAAGCGGAGCCCACTCCCCTTCCCGTTCAAGCGCTCGACCACGCGACCGGCTGGCTATTGGGTGCGGCCGTTGCCCGTGCCCTGACCCGGCGGCTCACCCACTCGATGACCGCCCGCATCCAGGGCTCACTCATTGGCACGGCCAACCTGCTGTACTCGCTGACCCCGCCGGACGACCACCTGGCCGTAGCTACACCGACAGACTTCACCCTGACCGCAACCACCACTCACTGGGGGCCGGCGCAACACGTGCCTCTCCCCGGTCGCATCGACGGCATCCCCGCGCGGTGGTCGCAGCAAGCCGGACCGCTCGGCCGCCACCCGGCCACGTGGGCCACGCCGTAGTTTCGCCTGGCACAGGTAAACCCCCGGAACCGAGCGGTTCCGGGGGTTTAAGGGTGGGCCCTGTGGGGATCGAACCCACGACCCACGGATTAAAAGTCCGATGCTCTACCAACTGAGCTAAAGGCCCCTGCCGACTGTAGAAACAGCCATAAATACTGTACCTCAAGCTCAAGGCCGTTTTGACACGGGCAGCACCCGCGCCGTCCTGACCTCTTTTGATCCAAACCCCGCCGACGACACACGCCCACAACGGCGAGTCGCGGTGCCCACGGATTCAAAGAAGGTCAGGAAGGAACGCCCCCAGTCAAGAGTGCACGAGCGAAAACACAGGAGTAGCGTTGGGGCATGAGCGAACAATCGGGACCTCCTGTGTACGGCGGAGCAAATAGGCACCACAAGCCGAAACCCTTCGCGCCGGTTGACTTCGAGCCTTTTGCCGGTGGAGCGGACCCCGCGCGCGTGTCCGAAGCAGCGCACCTTGCCGCCCAGGCCCTCGTGCGCCGAGGCAGGGACAGTGACGATCCCAAGATCACCAGGCGCCTCGTGAAGCTCGCCGACGAGCAAGGCCTTGAAGCCATCGCCGAAATGTGGGCCGAGAGTCCCGCGCGGTCCTTGCCGGGCGCCTTGTGGCGGCTCTATGCGTTGCGCGCGGCCACCATGCAGAACTCCGAGCGCATTTCCGTGTACTTCAAAGCAGGCCGGGACACCGCCCAGGTGTCGCACGTTGTGGCGGGGGCCGCCGAGCCGCCGGGAGCCGACGAGATGAAGCAGATGGCGGATGCCATCCTTTCGGGAGCGTTCGACGGCGATTTCGACGTCGCGCTGGAACGCTCAGCCGCGTTTTGCCGCGTCGTCGCGCTCGGCCAAGCCACCTTGGCGGACAGCGCCGAGCATTCGAACGAAGGCCACGCAAGCAAGCTGACCCGGAACTCCCACCAGCTCGTGAAGACCGCCGAAGATCTGGAGCACGCGGCCAATGCATGGCGCCTCGGAGAGCTGGACTGACGTGAAATATAAGGGCGACGGGCCGTCACAACCACCCCGACCGCCAGCTGTCAATGTTGACTTAGCTCGGACGACGTAGAAAACTGAAACTGGTGTCGAACCGCGAAACCCCCGGGCTTCAACTTATAGCCGCTTCGAGCGGCCTACCGCCGAGAGGCGTATCCGGTTCGGCACCATTTTTATGCCCTTCGGCGAAGACGCCGCCCCATCCCGATCCCTCCCGCCTACCGGAAGCCAAATGAAGCTGCGTCTCTTCCCTCAAGAACCCGCCGGGTTGCAATTGTTGTCGCAAATGGCCCGCCAGATTCTTGAGGCAACAGGGACGCTTTCTGAGATCTTCGGAGCTCCTGTCGCGGAGCACGAACGGCTTGTGGAGGAGATGCACGAGCACGAGGCGAAATCCACGGATCTGCATTTCGCCCTCCTGACCCATATGCGCACGAGTTTCGTGAACCCGCTCCCCCGCGAAGACATGTATGCCCTTTCCCGTTTCCTCAACGAGGCCATGGAAAAGCTGGATGCCGCGGGTGAGCTCGTGGCCCTCTACAAACTGGACCGGGTGCCCAAGCGTGCGGCGGACCAGTTGGAGATCATCAGCCGCCAGGCGGAACTCACGGTCGATGCCATGCGCCAGCTGGACGATCTTGACGAACTCGAGGACTACTGGATCGAGGTCCTGCGGCTGGCGAAGCGTGCGGAACGCAGCCACCGGACCTGGGTGGCCGAGATGCTCCGTGACATGAAGTCCACCCAGTTTTCCAGGAATCGCGACGTAGCCAACCAACTGGTCGACGTCACCAAGGACATGCGCCGGGTCGCTACCCAGGTAGGCAGCATCATCGTCAAGGAAGCATGAGGTGGCGGTCGCGTTCTACGCCCTTGTGGTGGTACTGGCGGCTGGCTTCGCATTCCTGAACGGCTTCCGCGACGTCTCCACCGCCGTCGCACTCTCTGTGCGGACGCGTGCCCTCACTCCGTCTGTAGCGGTCGTGTTGGCGGCTGTCTTCAACTTTGCCGGTGTACTGCTCAGCGGCGGATTCGCACTGATTTTCAGCCAGTCGTGGGTGGTCCTCCCCCCGGGAATGACCGGCCTGACTGTGCTCACCGCAGGGCTGTGCAGCGCCATCCTTTGGGGAATCTACGCTTGGTGGCGCGGTGTGCCGCTCTCGTCAACCCACGCTTTAGTGGGAGGCCTGGTGGGCGCCGGAGCCGCAAGCGCCGTGATGGGTGGCAGCTCCGTCAACGGGGTAGACGATATCCTGCTGGCACAAGTGGTCTTGCCGCTGCTGCTGTCCCCCGTGATTGCCTTCCTCGGCGCCTACCTGCTCGTGTGGCCTGTCACGTGGGCCGCGCGCTACACCCAGCCCGACGTCGTGCATAGCCGCTTCCGTCATGCACAATCCGTCTCGGCCGCTGCCGTCGCGTTCGGCCACGGACTGCAGGACGGGCAGCGATCCGTAGCGGTGATCCTGTTGGGCGCCGTTGCGGCCGGGGTGTCCGGCCCCAACGACCTCCCAGTCTGGGTCATCCTGCTGACGGCTGTCATGCTCACGGCGGGAACGCTTTGCGGCGGCTGGCGCATCTCGTACACCCTCGGCTACAAGCTCACGAGGGTAGACCCAATGCGGGGATTCATCGCCCAGAGCCTGACCTCGCTGATGCTGTTCGTCGGCGCCATCGGATTCCACTTACCGCTTTCCACCACGCACACGGTCACGTCGGCAGTGCTTGGCGCAGGAACCAACCAGAACTTTTCGGTCACCAACCGCCGGATGGTGCTGCGCATACTGGGATTCTGGGTCGCGACGCCGATCGTCACCGCCGTGGTGGCGTTCGTCGTCGGGCTGGCGCTCTCGCCGCTGTCGCACTGACTTGAGGAGTCGTCCAGGCACGCGAAAGCCCGACGCCGGCAGTCACCTCGGAAGGTGACCGTCGCCGTCGGGCTTTTAGGGAGCCGCTGGGGCCTTATCCGAACCGGCCGGAGACGTAGTCCTCGGTGGCTTTCTGGGACGGGTTGTTGAAGATGGTGGTGGTGTCAGCGAACTCGATGAGCTTGCCCGGCTTGCCGGTGCCGGCGATGTTGAAGAACGCCGTCTTGTCGGAAACACGTGCAGCCTGCTGCATGTTGTGCGTCACGATCACCACGGTGTATTCGTCCTTGAGCTCGTTGATGAGGTCTTCGACGGCCAAAGTGGAGATGGGGTCCAGTGCGGAGCAGGGCTCGTCCATGAGGATGACCTGCGGTTCCACTGCGATCGCACGGGCGATGCAGAGCCGCTGCTGCTGGCCGCCTGAGAGGCCGGAGCCCGGTTTCTCGAGGCGGTCCTTGACCTCGTTCCACAGGTTGGCGCCGCGCAGGGACTTCTCCACGAGCGCGTCGGCCGCGCCCTTGCTGATCTTCCTGTTGTTCAGCTTCACGCCGGCCAGCACGTTGTCGCGGATGGACATGGTGGGGAACGGGTTGGGCCGCTGGAAGACCATGCCAACCTGGGTGCGGACCGTCACGGGGTCCACGCCGGGGCCGTAGAGGTTGTCGCCGTCGAGCAGGACTTCACCTTCGACGCGCGCCCCGGGCAGTACTTCGTGCATGCGGTTGAGGGTGCGCAGGAAGGTGGACTTTCCACAGCCGGACGGGCCGATGAACGCCGTCACCGATTTGGCTTCAATGTTGATGTTGACGCCTTCAACAGCCAGGAAGCTGCCGTAGTAGACGTTCAGATCCTTGACGTCGATCCGCTTAGACATGGTGTTCCTTCGGTGCTGTGGTTGGAAGTGTGCGGGTGGCCTGGCGGGTCAACGGCCGGCCTTGGGGGCGAAGATCCGGGCGATCAGCCTGGCGCCGAGGTTCAGGAGCATCACCAGGATGATCAGGACCAGTGCGGCACCCCATGCCCGCTGGCTCGACGGGTCCGGGTTGGACGGCGAGGTCGGGTTCAGGATCTGCGTGTAGATGAACGTAGGCAGCGAGGCCATCCAGCCGCCGAACACGTTGTTGTTGATGGTGGTGGCGAAACCGGCGGTGACGAGGATCGGGGCAGTCTCGCCAATCACGCGGGCGATCGCCAAGGTGACGCCGGACGCGATGCCGGAGATCGCCGTCGGGATGACCACCTTGAGGATGGTGCGCCACTTGCGGACGCCCAGCGCGTAGGCAGCCTCGCGGAGCTCGTTCGGGACGATCTTGAGCATTTCCTCGCTGGAGCGGACCACCACCGGGATCATCAGTACTGAAAGCGCGACGGCGGCGACCGCACCGGTCTTGGTGCCGGGGCCGACCACGGCGAAGAAGAACGCTGCAGAGAAGAGGCCTGCCACGATGGAGGGGATTCCGGTCATGACGTCGACGAAGAACGTGATGGCGCGGGCGAGGGCCCGGTCATTGCCGTATTCCACCAAGTAGATCGCGGTCAGCAAGCCCACCGGAACCGAGATGACCGTGGCGAGCAGCGTGATCTGCACCGTGCCCAGGACAGCGTGGTAGATGCCACCGAGGACCTTCGTGCCGTCGTCCACGCTCTTGTTGTCCAGGGAACCTGTGACGCCGTTCATGGATGTGGTCAGGAAGCCGGGGGTGATGATGCCCGGGATGCCGTTCACAAGGACGGTCCAGATCACCGAAATCAGGGGCAGCAGGGCCACCAGGAACGAACCGACGATGAGGCACGTGGCGAGCTTGTCGCGCGCCTTGCGGCCGCCTTCGACCACTGCGCTCCAGCCGACCAGGCCGATCGCGAAGAGGATGGCGGACACGAGGCCCCAGCCGAAGGCGTTGAAGCCGATCAATGCAAGGATCGCTGCGCCGAGAACCAGGGCGACGGCCAGGACGACGTACGGTGCGAACGCGGGCAACTGGCCCTTGGTAAGTGCGGAGCGTTTGCGCGCTACGGGGGCTGTGACAGTCATTAGTTGGCTCCCGAAAATTCTTTGTGCCTGGAGATGATCCAGCGTGCAATCATGTTGACACCGAGCGTGATGACGAACAATACCAAACCGGCTGCGATCAACGTGCTGACCTTGAGTCCGCTGGCTTCAGGGAAGTTCAAGGCGATTTCCGCGGCAATGGTCTGGTTGCCGGTCTGGATCAGGCTTGCGGTCAGGGCACCGGAGGACAGGACCAGCGCGACGGCCATGGTCTCGCCAAGTGCACGGCCGAGGCCCAGCATGATCGCGCTTACGATACCCGGGCGGCCGAACGGCAAAACGGCCATCTTGATCATTTCCCAGCGGGTCGCGCCGAGGGCCAGGGCGGCTTCCTCGTGGAGCTTCGGGGTCTGCAGGAAGATCTCACGCGACAGGGAAGTGATAATCGGCAGGACCATGACGGAGAGGACGATGCTCGCGGTCAGGATGGTCTTGCCGGTAGCCGAGGCGGGGCCTTGGAAAATCGGCAGCCAGCCCATGTAGGTGGCCAGCCAGCCGTAAGCCGGCGAAATTTGGGGGGCAAGGAATGCCGCACCCCAGGCGCCGTAGACCACGGAAGGAATGGCCGCGAGAAGGTCCACGACGTAGCCAAGACCCGAAGCAAGCCTGCGGGGCGCGTAGTGCGAGATGAACAGGGCAACGCCGATGGCGACGGGGGTTGCAATCACAAGAGCGATGACGGCGGCAATCAGGGTGCCAACCACGATCGGCCCGATGTAGGCGAAGAAGCCCTGGCCGCCTTGGATGTCTGAGGGCGGAGCCACGAGCGCCGGAATGGCCTGGATGACGAGGAAAAGTGCGACGCCGAAGAGAACCACGAGGATCAGGCATCCCGCAGCCAGGGTGGCTCCGGAGAAGACCTTGTCCCCGGCGCGTCCGGCACCTTGGGAAGTGGTCAAGGAGTTGGTGGTCACTTCACGATCCTTCAGATTCACTCAAAAATGGCCAAGTTCCCCGCCCCGCCCGGTGATGTTTCACCAGCGCGGGACAGGGAACCTCGATATTCAGGGTAGTGGTGCTGCGGTCCGCGGCACCACTACTCCATTGCGGTCCTTAGGCCTTGGCCTTGATGGAGTCAACAGCAGCCTTTGCCTTGTCCTGCAGCGCCTTGGAGAGCGGAGCGGACTTGGCGGAGCCGGCAGCGGCCTGCTGGCCGGCGTCGGAGACTACGTAGCTCTCGAATGCCTTGACCAGGTCAGCGGTTGCCTGCTTGTCGTAGGTGGTGCAGACGACGTGGTACGAAACCAGGACGACCGGGTAGGCCGAGGAATCCGTGGTGGTGCGGTCGAGCTTGATGGAAAGGTCGCCGGTCGGGCGGCCTGCAACGGGCTTGCCCAGTTCAACGGCCTTGGCGGCAGCGTCGGCGGAGATCTTGACGAAGTCCGAGCCAACCTTGATCTGCGCGGTGCCGAGCTTGCCGGAAACTGCGGAATCGTCAGCGTAGGTCACGGCACCAGGGGTGTCGGTGACGGTCTTGACGACGCCGGAGGTGCCCTTGGCGTTCTCGCCCTTCAAGGATGCAGGCCACAGGCCGGCAGCCTTGTCGGTCCAGACGGAGGGAGCGGCGGATGCCAGGTAGTCCGTGAAGTTCTGGGTGGTTCCGGAGTCGTCAGAGCGGTTGACCGGGGTGACCTTGAGGTCCGGAAGCGTGACGCCGGCGTTCAGGGCGGCGATTGCCGGGTCGTTCCAGTTGGTGATCTGGCCACGGAAGATCTTGGCAACCGTGGTGGCGTCGAGCTTCAAGTCCTTGACGTTCGGGATGTTGAAGGCTACGGCGATCGGCGAGATGTAGACCGGGATGTTGATGGCGCCGTCGGTGCCGCACTTGGTCTTGGAGCTGGCCAGCTCAGCGTCGGTCAGGTAGGCGTCAGAGCCTGCGAACTGCGCGGAGCCGTCGAGGATGGCCTTGCGGCCTGCGCCCGAGCCGTCCGGGGAGTACTGGACCGTGGCACCCGGGTTCGCGGAAGCGAAGTTGGTCTTCCAGGCGTCCATTGCGGCGCCCTGCGCCGAGGAGCCGATGCCGGTCAGGGTGCCGGTGACCTTGATGCCTGCGGCGCTCTGGGTAGCTGCCGGGGCGCCGGTTGCGTTGTCTGAACCGCAAGCGGTCAGCGCAAGGGCGCCGACTGCGAGGACCGCGATTGCCGCGTTGCGGCCGAAGCGAGTTGCCTTCACTGGGATGTACCCCTTCCAGGGATTCTCTGATGCGTACCGAGGGAGAAAGTCGGCATACGAAAGATTTGCGTACGTGTTTGTACCTTTATTGACGGTATGAGCCGCAGGTAACGGGATCGGCGGTCCAAAGTGAACGGCAGATGAACGGCTGTGGACCATTGGCTTACAAGTGCAGCGTCGCCCTTGCGCTTGGCACGCCGTGAGGGATTAAGTGACGCCCCTCACTTTCCGGCTCCCTCGGCGTGCCGCACCCCGCACGCCGCTCCTGAATAGACTTGAGCCATGACCGCCCCACAAGGACTTTCAACAAGCAAGAAATTCCTGCGGGCGCGGCTGCGCACCGGCTTCGTCCGCAGCAGGAACTCCCTGGTTCCGGCCGTCCAGATGACCGTCTGCGCGGTGGGCGCCTACGCGTTCGCCGAATACATCCTGGGGCACACAGGACCCCTTTTCGCCGCAACTTCGTCGCTGATCGCGCTCGGCTTCTCGCGGGATCCGCGGCTTCGCCGGGTCGTGGAGGTCGGGCTTGGCTGCACCCTCGGGATCGTCATCGGCGATCTGCTGCTCCACTGGCTGGGTTCGGGGATCTGGCAAGCCGCCGTCGTGCTCCTCTTCTCCATCCTGCTGGCCCGGTTCCTGGACAGCGGCACCATCTTCACCACCCAACTTGGCCTGCAATCGCTCCTCGTGGTCTTGCTGCCCGCGCCGGCCGGGGGGCCTTTCACCCGCAGCATCGACGCCGTGGTGGGCGGGGTTTTCGCGCTGCTCGTCACCATGCTGGTACCGAAGGACCCGCGACGGGAGCCGCGCCAGGACGTCCGCAAACTCCTCCACGAACTCTCGGAGGTCCTCCGTGAGTGTGCCGACGCATTGATCAACAGCGATTCGACCCAGGCCTGGCATGCGCTCATCCGTGGCCGGAATTGCCAGCCCCTCGTGGACCGGATGCGCCAATCCCTCAAAGCCTCGGGTGAGGTGGCGACGCTCGCCCCGGCGTACCGGCGGCACCGCGACGAATTGACCATGCTGGAGGAATCGCTGGATTCCATCGACCTCGCCCTCCGCAACGGCCGGGTGTTCGCACGGAGGCTCACGAGCGCCATCAACCATGCAGCATTGACGGACGAGGCGACGGACAGCATTTCCGAGGTCCTGCAGGACACTTCTGCCGCCGTCGAGGAATTGTCGCTCGGCCTCGCGGAAGTGCACGACGGCGCCCGCCGCGCCCACCTGCGCGGCGCGCGGCAGGACTTGGCCGACATTGCCACCCGGCTGCACCCCAAGATCCTTCATGTGCAGAAGCTCGAGGGCGAAACAGTGGTGATGCTCTTCCGTCCGCTGATGGTGGACCTGCTCGAAGCCGCGGGCATGGATCCCCGGGAGGCAAGGGACGTGCTTCCTCCCTTGCAGTGAGGCGTGCCTGACTGTCCTACCCCTCCACTAGCCTTGTACGCATGGCTTCCAAGACCTCACGCACCTCAAAGACACCCGCGTACAAATGTGCCGAATGCGGGTGGACCACGGTCAAGTGGGTGGGCCGCTGCGGTGAATGCCAGGCGTGGGGCACCGTGGAAGAATCCGGCGCCACAGTTGCGCGTACGACGGCGGCAACAACAGTTTTGGAGCCGGCCCGCCGGATTGCCGAGGTAGACGGGACCACGGCCGCGTTCCTGCCCACCGGCGTCGACGAACTGGACCGCGTCCTGGGTGGAGGGCTGGTTCCGGGCGCTGTGATCCTGCTTGCGGGGGAACCCGGCGTCGGGAAATCCACCCTCCTGCTGGACGTCGCGGCGAAGTTCGCCCGCACGGGCCAGGACGTCCTGTACGTCACGGGCGAGGAATCGGCGGCCCAGGTCAAGCTCCGTGCGGAACGGATCGACGCGGTGGCGCATACCCTCTATCTCTCCGCGGAAACGGACCTCGGACAGGCGCTGGGGCAAGTGGAGAAGCTTGAGCCGAAGCTGCTGATCGTGGACTCGGTGCAGACACTCAGCAGCGCCGACGTCGAAGGCAGCGCTGGCGGCGTTTCACAGGTCCGGGAGGTCGCGGCGTCCATCATCGCAGCCGCAAAGCGACGCAACATGACTACCCTGCTGGTTGGCCACGTGACCAAGGACGGCTCCATTGCCGGTCCTCGCCTCCTGGAGCACTTGGTGGACGTCGTGTGCCAGTTCGAAGGCGAGCGCCATTCCCGCTTGCGTTTGTTGCGCGCGGTCAAGAACCGCTACGGCGCCACGGACGACGTCGGCTGTTTTGACCTGAACGAAACCGGCATTGAAGGCCTCGCCGATCCGAGCGGCCTTTTTGTGTCGCGGACGCGCGAGCCGGTGTCCGGCACCTGCATCACCGTGACCATGGAAGGGCGGCGCCCGCTGCTGGCCGAGGTGCAGTCGCTCTTGGCCGAAAGTGCCAGCTCGCAGCCGCGCAGGGCGACGAGCGGCTTGGACAGCTCGCGTGTCGCCATGCTCCTGGCAGTGCTCCAACAGCGGGGTGGCTGCATCCTGCACAAGGACGACTCCTACGTGGCCACTGTCGGAGGGGTGAAACTGAGCGAGCCGGCAACCGACCTGGCGGTGGCGCTTGCCGTGGCCTCGGCAAAGGCGCGCAAAGCACTGCCGCAGCGGCTGATTGCCTTCGGCGAGGTTGGCCTGGCCGGCGAGGTCCGGCCGGTTCCGGGGATCAACCAGCGCATCCACGAGGCGCAGCGGCTTGGTTTCACCCACGCGGTGGTGCCCGCCAGCCCCAACGGACCGGGGCCCGTCCCCGAGGGTTTCTCGGTCCGGGAGGTGGCACACCTGGCGGAGGCCTTGGAGCTCCTGATCGTCTAGCGGGTGGCTTGGCTTCGGAGTGTCAGGCTTCGACGTCCCACGGGACATGCCCCCTGCTCGAACCAAGCACTGGACATAACGGCATTATGTCCAGTCCTCGACCGATTCGAGGGGCATGTCCGGTGGATTACTATTTCGCGGGGTTGTGCGTGCCGATCGGGACCAGTGTGAGCTTCGGGTGGTTCTTCTCGATGCGGCGGAGAGCCCAGACATCGTTGAACAACGCGAGGTATTCCCCGTCGGACCTCAACAGCACCTCAGCGCCCGGGACGTTGGCGAGCGTCGGCATGGCGTCCGCCGTCGAGATCCTCGCCATCGAGTACGGGAGCCGCTCCAAGCGCATAGGTGCGTTGAAGTCGTGTGCCATGCGGTCTTCCACCACCTCGAACTGCATCGGACCGACTGCGGCGAGCACGGGTGCCTGATCGCCCCGGACGTCGGAACGGAGCACCTGGATGACGCCTTCGTGCTCAAGCTGTTCGATGCCGCGGCGGAACTGCTTGAAACGGCTGGGGTCCTTGGACCGGGCCACTTGGAAATGCTCGGGCGCAAAGAGCGGAATGGCGGGGAATTCCACGGGTTCGTCCAGGAACAGGCTGTCTCCCACACGGAGCGAGGACGCGTTCACCAAACCCACGACGTCCCCGGGGTAGGCCTCGTCGATGACTTCCCGCTCACGCCCGAAAACCTGCTGGGCGTACTTGGTGGCGAAGGACTTGCCGGTGCGTGTCTGCGTGACCACCATGCCGCGCTCGAAAACGCCGGAGCACACGCGGATGAATGCGACGTGGTCGCGGTGGGCCTTGTTCATGCCGGCCTGGACCTTGAAGACGAACCCGGCGAAAGGAGCATCAACGGAACGGGGTTCGCCGTCGACATCCGGACGGGGTGCTGCCGGAGGCGCGAAATCCACCAAGGCATCCAAGATCTCCTTGACCCCGAAGTTCAGGGCCGCCGAGCTAAAGAGGATAGGGGTGGCCGTTCCGGCGTGGAAGCTCTCCACGTTGAATTCGAGGTTGGATTCGATCACCAATCCGGCTTCGTCGACGGCGTCGTTCCAGTTGTTGCCCTGGGTTTCGGCCGCTTCTTCCGGGGTGAAGTACTCGGTGATGGCGATGTTGGCGCCGGCGTTGTTGCGTGCGAACCGCGCGAAGCGGTCGTTCCGCAGGTCCCAGACTCCGCGGAAGTCGCCCGAAATGCCCACGGCCCACGTCAAGGGCATGGGCTGGAGGCCGGTGCGCTCGGTGATCTCGTCCATCAGGGCGAGGGCATCCAGGCCCGGACGGTCCCATTTGTTGATCACCGTAATGATCGGCAGGTTCCGCTGCTTGCAGACCTCGAACAGCTTCATGGTCTGTGTTTCCAGGCCCTTGGCGGCGTCCACCAGCATCACTGCGCAATCGACGGCCGCCAGGACGCGGTAGGTGTCCTCTGAGAAGTCGGCGTGGCCCGGGGTGTCCAGCAGGTTGATGACAGTGTCCCGGTAGGAGAACTGCAATGCCGCTGAGCTGATGGAAATACCGCGGTCCTTTTCCATCTGCATCCAGTCGGAAACGGTTTCCTTGCGGTTAGCCTTGCCGCTCGACGCACCCGCGGTGCCGATGACTTTGGCGTGCAGTGCGAGGGCTTCCGTGAGCGTGGACTTGCCGGCGTCAGGGTGCGAAATGACCGCGAAAGTCCGACGCCGGGAGGCCTCATGGTGAATTTCCTGGACTCGGGCGGGGCTCAGGACTTCTTGGGACACGGTGCTACTTTCGCTGCGATCGGGGCGTAGCCCGCACTGGAATGACGGGCCGAACGTGGATTGGAGGCTGGATACGGGCCCCGTGCCGGCCGGGAGCCAGCTCAGGAAGCGGCACGATTTGTGCGCAGCCAAGATACCAAGTTTATCGCAGGCCGGGCCCACGCCGGCGGCAGGGTCCAAGGCCGGCGCTTAACAGGATCGAAACGAGGTGCACAAACCACCGAAACGACCCGCCGATAGTTTGAGTCAATGGTGGACATGTCCGGCCCGCGTTGGGGCCGATCGCCAGGAAGACACCCGAGCTGCCGGCTTGGCATGAAAGGAACAGGGCATCAATGAAACCAGGGAATGACTTGTTCTACGATCCCCTCGGACCCTCCCCCGCGGCGGACTCCACCGGGTTCGCCGAAGCGACCTCCACGGCCGCCAGGAGACGGCCCCGGCAGGCACACCACCCGGACGCCGGCACAGGCGGAACCCACGCTCCCGCGAGGCAGTCGCATCCGGACGCGGGAAGGGCTGCGGCCCGGGAAGCCGCGCTGCAAAGCGTACGACGCGACCTTGAGCGGCTCGCACGCCTCCGGACGGCTCCGTGAGGGCCCCGGGATGCGAGCCCAAAGTGGCCGTGCGCCGTCCGCCGTCGAACGCGTTTCGAAGCACTCGCCACATAACCCTCTTTGGGGCACTTTAAGGCTTGCCCGTGCGGTTGTTGCCGGTCTATACCTCTATCATTGAGCTTGCGGGAAACCTGGCATTTTGATCCCGTCGACTGATTGCTGAAAACCGGCACACTTGCGGACGCGCCTGCGTGCACCTTTGAAGGGAACACCTATGGCTCGGAGCCCCGAAGATTCGCTCAAGGCGACTCTGGGCAGGGTGGCCCCCGGAACACCGTTGCGCGACGGCCTGGAACGCATCCTCCGTGGGCGCACCGGCGCATTGATTGTGCTGGGAACGGACCGGACCATCGAGTCCATCTGCTCCGGCGGTTTCGAAATCGGCATCGATTTCTCCCCGACGCGGCTGCGTGAGCTCGCGAAGATGGACGGTGCCATCATCTGCGACAAGGACGCCGGAAACATCCTTCGTGCCGCAGTCCAGCTTGTGCCGGACTCCAGCATCGAGACGCAGGAATCCGGAACCCGTCACCGGACCGCCGAGCGTGTGGCCATCCAGACCGGAGTACCGGTGATTTCGGTCAGCCAGTCCATGCAGATCATCGCCCTCTACGTCAACGGCCTCCGGCACGTCCTCGAGGGTTCCGAGAAGGTGCTCGCCCGCGCCAACCAGGCTCTCGCGACCCTTGAACGTTACAGCGCCCGCTTGGACCAGGTCACCAGTGCCCTGTCGGCCCTCGAAATCGAGGCCATGGTCACCGTCCGCGACGTTGCTGTAACCCTCCAGCGCCAGGAAATGGTCCGGCGCATCGCCGAGGAAATCGCACAGTATGTCCTGGAGCTCGGTGAGGACGGCAGGTTGCTCTCACTGCAGTTGGAAGAGCTCACAACGGGCCGCGGCCCGGGCAGCGACGTGATCATCCGCGATTACGCCGGCACCAATGCCTCGCCGGAAGACATCGACGGCGCCGTGCAGGCTCTCTTGGATCTTGGCCCCACGGAGCTGATTGACCTCAGCAAGATTGCCGGGATCATCGGTTTCGCCGGGGGCATGGATGTGCTCGACGCCGGTGTGCAGCCGCGCGGCTACCGCCTCTTGTCAGGGTTGAAGTCGGTTCCGAAAGCCGTGGCCGACCGCTTGGTGGAGCATTTCGGCGGACTCCAGTACCTCATGGCCGCCACTATCGACGACCTCATGACGGTGGACGGCATCGGCGACCAGCGCGCCCGGACAGTCCGCGAAGGGCTCAGCCGCATGGCCGAAGCCAGCCTGCTGGACAGGTTCCTCTAGCCGAGCTGGAAGACGGTTTTCGTGCTCGCCTTGTTTCCCAGGATGGCCTTGAACGTGTAGGTTCCGGTGGCCGGTTTGGCCGAGATGACGCCGCAGCCCTCGGTCGTCCGGTTGCGCTGCCACGGGAAGTTGGCGGTCTCGCTCTTGCCCGGATCGATCTGCTTCACGAGGTCATCGCCCTTCGCCTGGCAGTCCTTCGAGGAGAAGATCCGGTCCTCGCCGCTCATCACCAGAAACTCCATCTGGGAGGTGCCGACGTTGACCTGGCACGGTGCTGCTCCGCCGTTGGTAATCTTCATGCTCAGTACGGGGTTCTGCCCGGCCGCATAGGCAGGCTGGTCCGTGGACGCCGTCACCGTCACAAGGTTGAGATCGCACACCGGGGTGGGCGTTGGCGTTGTGGTGGCCGCAATCGGATCCGCCGAGGGCGTCTGGCTCGCAGGGGTGGCTCCGACCGCCTGGGGGTTGGATGCGCCGGAGTCGGCCTTGCTTGCAAGGGTTGAGCTCATGGCGGCGACCCCCGCCACGAGCATCGCCAGGACCGTCAGGAGGGCACCGAAAACAACCAGCCTTCGACGCCGGTAAACGGCAGGGCTCGTCCGTCGCCTTTGGGGCCGGCCCCCATTTGCAGAACCGCTGTCGCTTGCCGTCCGGGCAGCGCTTTTCGCCGGAGGCGACGTGCGCGCCCTCGGCGGTTGCTTGCCCTTGTTGACCATGCTTCTAGGCTAGGCAACGCACTGCCCGGATGGCGCCGCACCACGCCGCCGGGGCCCGATCGGAGCCAGTGTGACCTACATCATCCCCGCGACTCCACTACAGTGGATGGCAGGAATCGGCCGCCATCAGGGCACGCCACGAACCGCAGCGAGGATCTCCATGTCACTGCCAGGCGCCTCTGAACTTGCCGGCATCCACCACCTCACGGACCTGCACCAGTCCATGGACCGCTGGTTCTCCGAGGTGGCCCGGGTGTTGCCGTGGAGATCGGCGGACTGCAGCCCGTGGGGGATCCTGGTCAGCGAAGTGATGCTGCAGCAGACTCCGGTGGTTCGCGTCCTGCCGGTGTGGGAAGACTGGATGGAACGCTGGCCGGAACCTGCGGATCTCGCCAAGCAGCCCTCGGGTGAGGCCGTGCGGCATTGGGGCAGGCTCGGTTATCCCCGCCGCGCGCTGAGGCTGCACGCGGCCGCCGTCGCAATCGTCGAGCAGCACGGCGGCAGGGTGCCGGACACGCACACGTCGTTGTTGAGCCTCCCCGGCGTCGGCGACTATACGGCCGCAGCCGTGGCCGCTTTTGCCTTCGGGCGCCGCGAAACCGTAGTGGACACGAATATCCGGCGCGTGCATGCCCGGCTCGTTTCGGGGCTTGCGTTGCCGGCTCCATCGCTGACCGCCTCGGAGATGCGTCTCGCCGAATCGCTCATGCCCGACGACGTCGGGCTCTCCGTCCGCTGGAACGCCTCCGTGATGGAGCTCGGAGCGCTCGTGTGCACCGCCCGCTCCCCCAAGTGCATGGATTGCCCCGTCCGCGACTTGTGCGCGTGGCTCGCGGCCGGTGAACCGCCCCCGACGTACACGCCCAAGGGGCAGGCGTGGCACGGCACCGACCGGCAGCTGCGGGGTGCCGTCATGGCCGTATTGCGCGTGGCCGATTCGCCGGTAGCCCCGGAGCTGTTCGAACGCCCCGCGGCCGACCTCGGTTTCGACGGCGAAGGCGCGGCCGTGCCGCTGGCTGCCCTGCACCGCCTGAACTCGGCCCCGGAACAGCTGGAACGCGCCCTCGAGGGGCTCCTGCGCGACGGTCTGGCCGAGATGCACGACGGCGGGCTGCGGCTTCCGGCCTAGGCTTCCGTCTGCGCTGGTTCCGCTACGATCTGGCCGGGTTGCGGGCTGGCTTGCGGGCTAAGAGATACGCCTGCCGGGTTTTCTCGTATCTGTCGTCCGGTTCGCGGAGCAGCTGCGCTTCCACAGCAAAGCCCGCCTGAAGGAGCAGTTCCGTGATGCGCTCAGGCGGCAAGCGGTAGGCCTCAAGGTCGATTTCGTGGCCATAGGCGAAGCCCAGGTGCCTCGGCTCGTCACCGGCCTGGAACGCGAGCAGCAGCAAGCCGCCATCCCGCAGGCTCCGGTGGAATTCCGCGAACACCCCCGGCAAACGAGCCGGCGGCGTGTGGATGATCGAGTACCAGGCGACGATCCCACCCAAGGCGCCGTCCGCGAGCTCCAGCGATTCGATCGACCCTTCATCGAACCGCAGGCCGGGGTGGTCCCGGCGAGCGACCGCCACCATCTCGGGCGACAGGTCGATGCCGAAAGGCGCCAGGCCAAGTGAATGCAGGTGGGCCGTAATCCGTCCAGGTCCGCAACCGAGGTCGGCAACCGGCCCGTCTCCCGCGGACTCCACGAGCTCGGCAAAGGTACCCAGCATGGCCCGGTCAAAGGGTTTGCCGTCGAGCTCGTTGCGCAGGAGTTCTGCGTAATCGGCAGCTACCGTGTTGTAGGCGGCACGGGTGGCCTTCACGTCCGAGTGTTCAGTCATGCAAAGAACCCTAATGTTTGCGGTCGGCCTCGTCCTTGCGCCGGGCCGAAACCGGCGGAAAGCCGGCCGTGACCTTCGCGTGAGGTCGCGGAGCAGCAACGATCCGTGGGTGTCGGTAACGATGTGCCTGCCAGTTGCAAGCGTGCCGTTCCGGGCCTTGGCTGCGGGATTATCCTCAAAATATGCGCAGGTTGTGGGCCGCCATCGCTTTGACTACGACGGCGGCGCTCTGCTCGGGATGCGAACCTCAAGTCACCGTTTGCCCGGCAATTGCGATGGCACCCGTGGTGTCCCTGACAATCACGGCTGAATACGCGCCAACGGTGAGGACTGTCCATTTGAAGGCATGCCAGGACGGGAAATGCCGCGAAGGCGATGTGGACCTGCGCCCGGGAAGCGTGTCGGTACCGCAATCCTGCAGTCCTGAACCCGAAGGCTCATGCTCTGCCGTCACGTCACCGGATGGCACCCGCTACGGCTTCCTGAACATGGGAACACTGACGTCCTCGCCCATCGATGCCGAAGTGACTGGCACGGACACAACCGGCGGGACCTTGCCGGTCAGGACAATCAACTTCACGCCAAGAACCGCCAAACCCTGGGGCGAGCAGTGCCAGACCACCATCACGGCAAGCCTCCTGCTCGATGCCCACGGCCTGCGGCAGTCCTGAACCCCCATGCGGCGTCAAACCGGTGCGGCGTCAGACCCCGGAGCAGCGTTAGATCTCGCCGAACCCCTGTTCCACCAGCCGCCTGACGTAATCTACGGCTTTCGATGAATCCTTGCCCCAAGCCTCGATCCTGAGCTTGCCGCCCTTGCCCACGGCAAGGCTCATGAGTTCCATGATGGATGTTCCGTCGGCTCCATTGACCGTTGCCTCGACATCCATGCCGGCCAGTCCGCCCGCAATCTTCGCTGCGGGCCTGGCGTGCATTCCCATCGGGTTGATGAGTTCGAACTCGCCGCTCTCCTCCGGTTCGCCCCGTCCTTGCGGTTCAGCGGATCCCCCCATATAAATAGCGGGCTCAGGACCGAATCGAACCGCCTCCGCGGCGGCCTTCACCGCGGCCGCCGACGCGCCACCTTGGGTGGCCACCGCCGCGGCAACCAAGCCTTCCACCAGCGGAGCATCGGCAAGAAGGACTTTGTCCGCCTCGCTGCAGAAATCGGCCGCTGATTCCGCCGTCATGACCGCGGAACCGAGGTCCGTCAGAACCACCACGCCATCCCCGGCAGCCTCCGCAAGTCCTGCCTCGAATGCGGCGATGGCTTTCTCCAGGTCCGTTCCAATCCGGCCGTCGTCCGTGCCGCCAACGGCGTAGAACTTCACGTCGGGGGCCATCTGCGCGGCCAATTCCACCGCACCTTCCGCGATCTTCCGGCTGTGCGAGACCACCACCAAGCCCACCGTCATTCAGCGGGCCCCTCGGGGAATCCTGCGGCGGTAGCGGCGGCGCGCAACAACAGCGCAGAAGACGCTGCCCCGGGATCGCGGTGCCCGGCACTGCGTTCACCGAGGTAGCTTGCGCGCCCCTTGCGCGCTACCAACGGATCAGTCGTGACGGCCCCGACCTCTGCAGCCTCGGCCGCTGCGGCCAGAACGGCCACAGCATCTCCACCGGCCACCAGGACCTCGTCCGCCGCTTCCACAGCCGGAGACCAGGCATCCACCATGGTTTTGTCACCCAGCTCGGCCTTGCCGCGGGCAACAATTCCGTCCCGGGCCGCAGTGAGTGCTCCGGCGAGCGCCGCCGCGTCAAGATCCGCGTTCTCTCCCAGCGCCGTGCCTGCCCGAAGATACGCGGTCCCATACAGCGGTCCCGCGGCCCCGCCCACTTTGGACATCAGGGCCATCGCAGCCAGCTTCAGGGCCGCGCCGGGGGTTTCGGGTGGAGTCTGGGCGAGTTTCTCCATGACGGCCTGGAATCCCCGGTCCATGTTCTCGCCGTGGTCCGAGTCGCCTATCGCGCGGTCCAAGGCAATCAGTTCTTCCCGATGCTCGGCCATGAGCCGTGCAGAGAGCGTCAACCATTGGACCGCCCACTCGACCCCCAGGCCCACCGTCACATCCCCCAACGCAGTGCCGGAGTGTGGACGGGTGCGTCCCACAGGGCAGTGAGCTCGTCATCGAGCCGCAACACCGAGATGGAGCATCCCTGCATCTCCAGCGATGTGACATAGTTGCCCACCAATGAGCGTTCCACCTTGGCTCCTCTTTCGGCGAGGATCTGGGCCGCCCGGCGGTAGACAATATAGAGCTCACTGAGCGGCGTACCACCCATGCCGTTGACGAAGAGCAGCACTTCCTCGCCGGACTTGATCCCGAGGTCCTCAAGGACAGGGTCCAAGAGGCGGCTGGTGATGGCGTCGGCGCCTTCCATGGCGATCCGGTGCCTGCCCGGTTCACCGTGGATGCCAATGCCGATTTCGATTTCGTCCTCAGCGAGCTCGAAGCTGGGTACCCCGGCATGCGGCACGGTGCAGCCCGACAATGCGACGCCCATAGTGCGCACGTTGCGGACCACGCCCTCCGCTACACCCGCGACAGCTTCCAGGGAATCCCCGCGCTCCGCGGCGGCGCCGGCAATCTTTTCGACCAGCACGGTGCCACCCACGCCGCGCCGACCTGCCGTGTACAGGGAGTCCTCGACAGCAACGTCGTCGTTGACGAGCACCGAACGGACGCTGATTCCTTCCGCTTGGGCCATCTCTGCCGCGGTCTCGAAATTCAGCACGTCACCGGTGTAGTTCTTCACGATGTGTATGACGCCGGCGCCGGAATCGACGGCCGCAGTGGCCGGAATAATCTGGTCCGGGGTGGGCGAGGTGAAGACGGCGCCCGGCACGGCGGCGTCGAGCATTCCGTGCCCCACAAAGCCGGCATGGAGCGGCTCATGGCCGCTCCCTCCTCCCGATACAAGCGCCACCTTGCCGGCCACGGGCGCTCCTTTTCGGACGACGAAGACGGGGTCCATATGGACGTCCACGAGGTCGGCATGGGCCATGCCGAATCCCTCGACAGACTCGTCCACCACCGAGCGGGGATCGTTGATGAGCTTTTTCATGGCGCGCTCCTGGGGCGTTGCTGGTAGGTGATTTGACCCTACTACCAGCGCCCCGGGCACGGTAGGGGAATGGGCCTCACGTGGAAAGTCCGGAACGCGGAAACACAAAAGGGACAGCCCCCAATGGCTGTCCCTTCAGAAAAACGTTCCGTATGCGCCTGTTCAGTGCGGCGGGCCGCCCGCCGTCAAACGGCCGACGCTGAAGTCTTGGACTGTTGCGCCCTTGGCCATCGAATCCGGCCACAGATCCGTGCACGCGGACCGCATGCACCCTCCGGTTCCCTGCTTGCGCGACTCCGGCGCAGAGCCGGGACGCGGCATGTCGATCTGGAAACCTGAAAAGTCCGGAAACATAACGTGGTACTTCATTTCTCGCCTCCACAGTATGGTTGGCTCGCCGCAACCGAGCCTCGATTAGTTTATCCATCAAGTTGATATACGTAAAGACCGAGGCTTGGAATATTCAGCAACAGGGAGAAGAAACCCGGGCTAAAGGACCTTGATCATGCGGGTATTGCCCAGCGTATTGGGCTTCACCCGGGCCAGGTCGAGGAACTCCGCCACGCCTTCGTCATGTGATCGCAGCAATTCCGAGTAGACCTGGGGATCGACGGCGGTTTGGTCCGCCATGACTTCGAATCCGTGGCGCTTGAAGAAGTCCACTTCGAACGTCAGGCAGAAGACCCTGGCGACGCCCAACGCGCGGGCGTCCTCCAGGAGCTGCTGGACAAGGACGTGGCCCACGCCCTTGCCCCGCCAATTGTCATCCGCCGCCAGCGTGCGCACCTCGGCCAGGTCCTCCCACATGACGTGCAAGGCACCGCAGCCGATCACCTCGCCGTCGGACGATTCGGCAATCCGGAACTCCTGAAGGCTCTCGTAGTAGGCCACGGTCTCCTTGGCCATCAGGATTCGCTGCTCTGCCAACGGGGCTACAAGCCTCTTGATCGCGGCAACATCGCCGGTGCGGGCAGGGCGGATACTGAAGGCGGAAGTCACAGCCCCAATCTTACGAGGCGAAGCGCGCCTAAATACCCAGGTCCTCCGGAACCGGAACCTCCTGTCCCATGACCTGCCTGGCCAGGAAGTGCTCCACGACGCCGTACCAGACCTTGGCGTGCTGCGGCTGCAGGATCCAATGGTTCTCGTCGGGGAAGTACAGGAAGCGGTGCTGGGTCTCGCCGTTCTCGTCGGCGGGCAGCCCGGAACTGGAAAGAAGTTCGTACCAAAGCCTCAGGCCCTCGCCGATCGGCACCCGGTAGTCCTTGTCACCGTGGATAACCAGCATGGGTGTGGTGATTTTTGCGACGTGGAGATGGGGCGAATTGTCCATTGCCATCTCGGGGGTCATTTCCTTGAGCCAATACTGCGAGGCGTCCGTGGTGGGCCCGAACTGGTCCATGGCCCACAAACTGGCGTGCGTCACGATCGCCTTGAAACGGTCCGTGTGCCCGGCCACCCAGTTGGCCATGTAGCCACCGAATGACCCGCCCATAGCTGCTGTCCGGGACGCGTCAATGTCCGGCCGCTGGACCACTGCGTCGGTGATGGACATGAGGTCCGTGAACGGCGCCTTGCCCCATTGGCCCCAACCGCGCTGGATGAATTGCTGGCCGTAGCCGGTGGATAGTGCAGGGTCCGGCAGCAGCACGGCATACCCCTTCGACACGAGCAGCCACGGATTCCATCGCCAGGTCCAGGCATTCCACGAGCCCAACGGCCCGCCGTGGATCCACAACAACAAGGGCGCCGGATTTGCCTCCGACGCGCCTTCCGGGAGCGCAAGGTACGCCGGCACCCTCGAACCATCGGCCGCACTCGCCTCCACCCGCTCGAGCGAGCCTTTGATCCTGGGGCGCTCAGCCGGGGCGGGGAGCCGCTCCACGTCGCCCGAGGCGAGGTGGATCCGGACGGCTTCAGCCGGGAATTCATACGAGCTGCGCAGTGCATATGCGCTCAGTCCATCCGGGGAAACCACGACGTCGGTGTACGCCGCCGCGTCTTGTGTCACCCGGGTGACCGTACCGTCGGCGACGGCGATCCGGAAGACCGGCGTGGCGCCGTCGTCGTCGGCTGTGACGAGGAGCGAACTCCCGTCCGGAAGCCAGGCCCCCGGGTTGCCCCAGCGGTCCCAAGTGGGCGCGAGGGGCTCGAAGTCAAAGGTCTCGCCGGACCCGACGTTCAAGAGGTGGAGTTTGACCTGGGGTGCCCGCTCCGGGGTGCTGTCGCTTTCGCTGACTACGGAGAGCAATTTGTTGTCGGGGCTGACCGGGCCGGGGAAGTAGCTCATTCCCTCGTGGTCGAGGAGTACCTTGAGCGAGCCGGAAGCGACGTCGACGGCGGCGAGCACAAAGCGCGTGTCGGCCTTGGCGAGCGGCTTGGCCATGCTCGTATAGATCGTCTTGCCGTCCGGACTGACCACCGCGTGGGTGTTGCGGAGACTGGCGCCGACGTCGGGGGTGAGGTTGCGCAGCTTCAGGGGATCGGTCGCGTCCACGGTGGCGGGCTTGCCGGATTCAGCCGCCTCTCCGTTTTCCACGGCAAACAGCCGGGGCTGCGCCGGGCCCAGATCTGCGTCCCAGTAGCGGACCGGGTAGCCCGTGTGCAGGATGGCCGCTACTTTGTTGTCCTTGCGGCTCTTGCGCCGCTCCTCGTCATTTTCCTCGTCCGTGGAACCGGCGAGGACCGAGGCCGTCACGAAGGTGGCATCCGCGGCCGACGCGGTCATGACACCTCCGACCCCTCCGGCGCGGGAGTGCACCACGCGGGCCTCGCCGCCGTCGGCAGGAAGGAGCCACAATGCGCTCACGGGATCTGCTTCGGGGCTGTCGGGATCGGGCCGCGCCGAGGTGAAGTAGAGGTCCCCGTTGGAGGCAAACACCGCGCCGGTCTCTCCCTTGGCGCTGCGTGTGATGCGACGGGCGCGCTTCTTTCCGGAAGGATCAAGCTCCCAGAGGGCAGTGACGTATTCAGTGCCCTTGGCGTTGAGGGTGGAAACCGTAGTGACCAGGCGGCTTCCGTCGGCGCTGAGAGCCAGGCCACCGACCCGGGGGATGGCCAGGTAGTGGTCGAGATCGTGGAAAGGAGTTTCGGGTTGCGTGCTCGGGGTCTCTGAGGCATTCGAATCCATGCTCTGATTCAACACGAGATGTGCCGCAGATCACAGAAGGTTCACTGAGAGTGAAACACTTATTTCAGATATTGCGCACCCGGAACGCAAAACCCCGCCCACTCCTTGTGGGAGCTGGCGGGGCCTTTAGCGGGGACTCGGCCGAACCGGAGCCTAGGCGCTCGGAGCGATTTCCGGAATGCGAGGCTTGGCGTTGCCGGCAAAGGTGAACTTGGCTTCGTCGCCTTCGCCGTCCACGTCGACCACCACGATGTCACCCGGGTGCAGTTCGCCGAAGAGGATCTTCTCGGAGAGCTGGTCCTCGATCTCGCGCTGGATGGTCCGGCGCAGCGGCCGCGCACCCATGGCGGGATCGTAACCCCGGGTCGCAAGGAGAACCTTGGCGGCCGTGGTGAGCTCGATGCCCATGTCCTTGTCCTTGAGGCGGCCCTCGAGACGCGTGACGAACAGGTCCACGATCTCGATGATCTCGTCCTGCGTGAGCTGCGGGAACACTACGACGTCGTCAACGCGGTTGAGGAACTCGGGACGGAAGTGCTGCTTGAGCTCCTCCGTGACCCGTGCCCGCATCCGGTTGTAACCGGTGGTGGTGTCCGTGCCGGACTGGAAGCCCGTCGCCACGCTCTTGGAGATGTCGCGGGTGCCCAGGTTGGTGGTCATGATGATCACCGTGTTCTTGAAGTCCACCACGCGGCCCTGGGAGTCGGTCAGGCGCCCGTCTTCCAGAATCTGCAGCAGCGAGTTGAAGAGATCGGCGTGGGCCTTCTCCACCTCGTCGAACAGGACCACGGAGAACGGACGACGGCGGACCTTCTCGGTCAGCTGCCCGCCCTCTTCGTAGCCGACATAGCCCGGAGGGGCACCGAAGAGACGCGAAACCGTGTGCTTCTCGGAGTACTCGGACATGTCCAGCGTGATGAGGGCATCCTCTTCACCGAACAAAAATTCCGCCAGCGCCTTGGCGAGCTCGGTCTTGCCGACGCCGGTGGGTCCGGCGAAGATGAACGAGCCACCCGGACGCTTGGGGTCCTTGAGGCCTGCACGCGTGCGGCGGATGGCCTGGGAGAGGGCACGGATGGCCTCGTCCTGGCCGACGACGCGCTTGTGCAGCTCGTCTTCCATTTTGAGGAGGCGGCTGGATTCTTCCTCGGTGAGCTTGAAGACCGGGATGCCGGTGGAGTTCGCGAGAACTTCGGCGATCAGCTCCTCGTCTACCTCGGAGATGTCGTCCATGCCGCCGGACTTCCAGTTGCGTTCCTTCTCGGCCCGCTCGGCAATGAGCTTCTGCTCCTTGTCGCGCAGCGACGCGGCGCCTTCGAAGTCCTGGGCGTCGATGGCCGACTCCTTCTCCATCTTCACCTCGGCGATGCGCTCATCCATGGCCTTGAGCTCCGGCGGAGCGGTCATCCGGCGGATGCGCAACCGGGCACCGGCTTCGTCGATCAGGTCGATCGCCTTGTCCGGCAGGAAGCGGTCCGAGATGTAGCGTTCAGCCAATGTTGCGGCAGAGGCAAGGGCGCCGTCGGTGATGGTCACCCGGTGGTGCGCCTCGTAACGGTCGCGCAGGCCCTTGAGGATCTCGATCGCATGCGCGACGGAAGGCTCCTTGACCTGGATCGGCTGGAAGCGGCGCTCCAACGCGGCGTCCTTCTCGATGTGCTTGCGGTACTCGTCCAAAGTGGTGGCACCAATGGTCTGGAGTTCACCACGGGCCAGCATCGGCTTGAGGATGGACGCGGCATCGATCGCACCCTCGGCAGCGCCGGCACCCACGAGCGTGTGGATTTCGTCGATGAAGAGGATGATGTCGCCACGGGTGCGGATTTCCTTGAGGACCTTCTTCAGGCGCTCTTCGAAATCACCACGGTAGCGGGAACCGGCCACCAGGGAACCGAGGTCAAGCGTGTAAAGCTGCTTGTCCTTGATGGTCTCCGGGACGTCCCCGCGGACGATCGCCTGGGCGAGGCCCTCGACGACGGCGGTCTTGCCGACGCCGGGCTCACCGATCAGCACCGGGTTGTTCTTGGTCCGGCGGGAGAGGACCTGCATGACGCGTTCCATCTCCAGCTCGCGGCCGATCACGGGATCGAGCTTGTTCTCCCGCGCGGCCTGGGTCAGGTTGCGGCCGAACTGGTCCAGCACCACCGAACCGGCCGGGGTGCCTTCCTGCTGGCCCGGGCCTGAGCCGGGACCGGCAGTTTCCTTGCCCTGGTAGCCGGAGAGCAGCTGGATGACCTGCTGGCGGACGCGGTTGAGGTCGGCGCCAAGCTTGACGAGGACCTGCGCGGCAACGCCTTCACCCTCACGGATGAGGCCAAGCAGGATGTGCTCGGTACCGATGTAGTTGTGGCCGAGCTGCAGGGCTTCCCGGAGCGAGAGCTCAAGCACCTTCTTGGCGCGCGGGGTGAAGGGGATGTGGCCGGACGGGGCTTGCTGGCCCTGGCCGATGATCTCCTGTACCTGCTCGCGGACGCCATCGAGCGAAATGCTCAGGGACTCAAGCGCCTTGGCGGCAACGCCTTCACCCTCGTGGATCAGACCCAAGAGGATGTGCTCGGTACCGATGTAGTTGTGGTTGAGCATGCGTGCCTCTTCTTGGGCAAGCACAACAACGCGACGGGCACGGTCCGTAAATCTCTCAAACATTTCGCCACACTCCTAGCTACGACGTACTTTGATGCTACGTGCCAATGCTGGAATTTTGGGGCGTGTTCGCCACAGGGGAAACATGGCCACACCGGGAATAAGTTCACCCGACTCGCCCGTGGACCCCAGGGTCACGGCGGAGACCAGATCCGGGGCTTCCACCATGGGGCGGACCTTCTGCCGCCACCCGCGTCTGCTGCACCCGCGCGGGCCGGCCGGCCGCCGTCGTTCTTCTCAGCAAACGTCGCGATTGCCCACCGGGCATTCCCAGTCTGCTCCAAGTCTTCCAGGGAATAGTGGCGCACCACACCGTTAACCGCCTAAACAGGGGGTTAAATGACAATACCCCGGCCCTGGGGCCGGGGTATTGATACTTGGTGTCAGGAATTGGCCTTCTGGTACGCTTCCTGAATTTCGGCCTGAATACGGCCACGGCTGTTTACGGTATAACCGTTCTCGCGCGCCCATTGACGGATCTGTGCGGAGTCCTGGTTTCTCCCAGAGGCAACGCGGCTACGCGTTGCACGGCCGGTCGATGTCTTGCGCGCCTTCGCTACAAATGGCGCAAGAGCGTCGCGGAGCTTCCCAGCGTTGGCACTGGACAGGTCCATTTCGTAACTGACGCCATCAAGGCCAAAGCGGACAGTTTCATCCGCGGAGCCCTCATCCAGGTCGTCAACGAGGATAATTTTGACTTTCTGTGCCATGAAAAGACTCTCTTTTGGAGGGGCCGGATATGCAGAATAGCTAGACTACTAATTAACGATTATCGTCCAGCGGATGGCACCCCGTCAAAGGGACAGTCAAAGACATAGTCAAAGACGCCGGCAAGGAACTATTAAATCCCAGGGGGCGGCCTGAGAAAGAGCTATTTGGCAGGCGTCGGGCCGTCGTCCGCCGGCTTGGCAATTCCGAATCCAGCTTCTTCCTGGGCGCGGGCTTCTGCTTGGCGCTCTGATTTGTCCGCGTTGAAGATAGCCTTCATGGCAAACCAAAAGAGAAGTCCGACGACGACGGACGGTGCAAGAACGGCAATGTATTCCATGGTCAGTGCCCTTCGGGCTTGAGGAGTGGGAACAAGATGGTTTCCCGGATGCCTGCTCCGGTGAACAGCATGACCAAACGGTCGATGCCCAAGCCGATGCCGCCCATGGGCGGAGCACCGTACTCAAGGGCGCGCAGGAAGTCTTCATCCAACTGCATGGCTTCGACATCGCCGGCGGCCGAACGACGCGACTGCTCCGTAAGGCGTTCGCGCTGGATGACCGGGTCGATCAGTTCGGAGAAGGCCGTGCCGCGTTCCATGCCCCCGATGATGAGGTCCCAGGCCTCGATCAGGCGGCCGTCCTCCCGATGCGGGCGGGCAAGCGGCTGCGCGGAGGGCGGGTAGTTATAGACAAAGGTCGGGTTGAGCAGCGTGGGCTCGACGATCTCGCCGAACAATTCGACCACAAGCTTTTCGGCGTCCCACTTGGGATCCACCTTGACCCCGTGCTTCGCGGCAATCGCCTGCAGTTCCGCCACCGTGGTGTCCGGAGTGATCTTCTCGCCGATCGCCTCGGAGAGTCCCGGGTAGACAGCGACCCAAGCCCATTCGCCGTCGAGGTCGATCTCTCCGGCGTCAGTCTGGATGGTGCGCGTGCCCACGACGTCTGCGACGTTCAGGATGATTTCCTTCATGCGCTCGGCCATGACGAACTGGTCCGCCCACGCCTCGTAGCATTCCAAGGTGGTGAATTCGGGGCTGTGCGTGGAGTCGACGCCTTCGTTGCGGAAGACGCGGCCCATGTCGTACACGCGGTCGATTCCGCCCACCACGGCGCGCTTGAGGAAGAGCTCGGTGGCGATACGCAGCGTCATCTTCTGGTCGAAGGCATTCATATGCGTCTCGAACGGGCGGGCCGTGGCACCACCGTGGACGAGCTGCAGGATGGGGGTCTCCACCTCAACATAGCCGCGGCGGTCCAGGGTGTCGCGAACCGAGCGGGTGATCGCGGCGCGGGTGTAGACCATTTCGCGGGCCTCGTCGCGGACCATCAGGTCCACGTAGCGTTGCCTGACGCGGGTTTCCTCGTTCAGTTCGGCGTGCAAGACCGGCAGCGGGCGCAGGGCCTTGGAGGCCATGGACCAGGAATCGGCCATGACGGAGAGCTCGCCACGCCTGGAGGAAATGACTTCGCCCTTGATGAAGACGTGGTCTCCGAGGTCTACCAGCGCCTTCCAGTCCGCGAGGGTTTCCTCGCCGACGTTCGCCAGGCTGAGCATCGCCTGCAGGCGCACGCCCTTTCCGTCCACACCGCCCTCCTGGAGGGTGGCGAAGCAGAGCTTGCCGGTGTTGCGCACGAACACCACGCGGCCGGTGATGCCCACGATGTCGCCGGTGGTCTCGTCAGCCTGCAGATGGGCGTACTTCTCGCGGATCTCGGCGAGGGAATGCGTCCGCTCAACACCCACCGGATAGGCCTCGGTGCCGCGCTCGATCAGCTTGCTGCGCTTTTCCATGCGGATGCGCATCTGTTCGCTGGCGTCTGCGGGCTCGGCGGCGTTGTGCGGGGATGGGGTGTTTGCGGAAGTCACAATCCACAAGTTTACCGGGGATTCCTTAGAGTTCCCTATCTTCCCCTCCCGCCCCCGCGGCAACATAGACTCGGGCTGTGGAGACATGGACAGTTGAAACCGACGACGACGGCGGCCACCTTGAGGTGCACTCCTTCCGGCCGGCGGCCGAGGGGTCGATTCCCGGCGCCTCGAGCGATACGGAGGCGCCCGGCGTCGTGCTTGTTCACGGCACCTTGGTGACCGATTCCCTCTACTGGCCATTCGCCCGGAACCTGAGCGTCCTGCTTGGCCGGCCGGTGCATTCCTACAACCGGCGCGGCCGTGGCCGTTCGGCACCGCAGCCCCCTGACTACTCCGCTGCGACGGAGACCAGCGACCTGATTTCCGTGATGGAAGCCAGCGGATCCACGGATGTTGTCGGGCATAGCTATGGAGGATTCGTCGCGCTCCAGGCAGCCCTGCGGGCGCCCATTTCCCGTCTCGTCACTTACGACGCCGCGGTTTCCCTCTCCGGGAACTTGAACGAGCGCTGGCGGCCGCAACTGGAAGCAGCCGTCACTGCCGGCCAACTCGACCATGGGTGGGCGCATTTGGTCCAGGGGCTGGGTACGGCCGGCCCGATTTCGTATTTGCCGCTCGGGGCGCTGCGGATGATCAGCATCCTCTCCGCCAAGACGAGGCTGGGATCCGAGATGAGGGACCTGCTGCCGACGGCGGTGCTGGAGATGCGGGCGATCATCGACACCGACTCCCATATCCAAGATTATGCGGAGCTGAAAACGCCAACCCTGATGCTCAGTGGTGGGTGGAGCCCGGCATACTTTGCCGAAATCGCCCGGCAGCTCGCAGCTGCCGTTCCGCTAGTGGACTTCGCGGTGGTCCCCTTGCAGTTCCACGAGGGGCCCCTCCGGCCGGGGAAGCAGCTCGCGGTGAGAACTGCCCGCTACCTGGCACAAGGAACGGCGAAGGCTCCTTCACCCTAGGATGAAGCGGTGAGAGAACGTGAGGTCCCTACGCCCGACGGCGGCAAGCTCGCCTTGTACAGCTACGGCGCGGTGGATGCGCCCGGGGAGCGGCGCGTGGTGCTCGTTGGCGGCGCTTTCCTGACCGCGCTCATCTACCGGCCCTTTTCCATGGCGCTGGCCAAGGGACTCGGCGAAGGCTGGGCAGTCGACGTCTACGATCGCAGGGGTCGCGGCAGTTCGACAGAGCTACCGGCGAATTACTCCATGGCCACGGAGATTGCCGACGTCCGCAGCATCATGGACGCCACGGGCGCCAGGAACCTCCTTGGCCACAGCCTCGGCGGCTCGGTGGCACTGAACGCTGTCCAGGAGTTTGCTGGAACAAGCTACGAGCCGGACAAGCTGGCCGTGTACGACGCCGCCGTGAACATCGACGGAAGCATGGACACAGGCTGGCTGGATGGTTTTGCCCGATCCGTCGATAGCGGGAAGGTGGGCCATGCCCTGGCCCGGATGAAGCGGGGCATGCAGCCAGGCACCGCCATGGCGCGGATCCCCGAGCCCATTCTGGCGGGACTCATGGCGCTCGTTTCCCACACGAAGGTCAACAAGGTCCTCAAGGAACTCATGCCAACCGGCGTCGCCGAACTCAAAGCGGCCTACGACGAAGCCGCGCTCCCCCGGGATTTCTCGGTGCTCCCTCGAAACACCCGGTTCATGGTGGGCAGCAAAAGCCCCGAATATTACAAGGTCACCGCCGAACGGCTGTACGCCGCCGTCGCCGGAAGCACGCTGGTGGTGTCGCCAAAAGGCTTCCACGGGTCCATCCCCGCCGCGGTCAAGGAACTCGTGACGGATATTTCCAGCTACTTCAAGGACTGACGGAATCCTGCGGCTCCGTTAGGCTCGAAGCATGACGCGCGAGAACATCACAACGGCCGACGGCGGAACCCTCGAGCTCTTCACGACGGGCGGTGAGCTTGCCGCTGCCGGCTCAGGCGTCGTCGTCGTGCCCGCCTCCATGGTGACCGCCGCAGACTACTCCAAGTTTGCCCAGAAACTCAGTGCAGCCCTTGGCCGCCCGGTCCACACCTTCAACCGCCGCGGACGCGGTGAGTCATCGCCGCAGCCCGAGGACTACACCCTCGACGTCGACATCCGTGATCTGTCCGAGGTCATGAAGCACACGGCCAGCACCGACGTCTTCGGGCACAGCTTCGGAGGCGCAGTGGCCCTGCACGCGGCACGCACGCTTCCGGTGGAACGCCTGGCGGTCTACGACCCCGCCGTGTCCGTCAACCACAGCGTGAAGGCCGAGTGGACGGGCGAATACGAACGCGCGACGGCGGCCGGAGACTTCGACCGCGGGCTCGCCGTGCTCGTGAAGGGGGTCGAGACGGAGGGCGCCTTCGCGCGGATGCCGCTGTCCATGCTGACCCTCGTCACCAAGCTGGCCTCGGGCACTCCCATGGGCAAGCAGATGCGCGAGCTCATGCAGGCCGGCGTGCGCGAGATCAAGGCAGTCATCGCCGCGGACATGCCCGCTGAGCCGTTCCTCGAGCTACCGCTTGAGACGCTCATTGTGGTCGGTGAAAAGAGTCCTGCCTACTTCGGGGTTGCGTGTGGCCAAATCCACGACGTCCTCTCCGGATCGAGCTACACCATCCTGCCCGGCCACGGCCACGACGGAGTGATCCGCGCGCCCGACAAGCTCATCTCCGAGCTCTCCGAATTCTTCGCCGGCTAAGACCCCCGCTCACCTATGGCGCGTTCTGACGGGACGCCGGCTCACATATGGCGGGTCCGGGCCGGACGCGCGCTCACGTCAGGTGGGGTGGGGTGGGGGTCCGGGGCCGGGGGGTGTTGGTGGTGTTTGTTTTTTTAAGTGGGTCAGGCCCCGACAGTGTGTGTCG